>JBKPBJ010000330.1:0-10723 GCA_046726875.1 Verrucomicrobiota bacterium | reverse complement strand
CTTCCGGCTCGAGATCCTTCAGCGATTGCAGTGTCCGCACTGAGTCATTAATCGCGTAGTTAAGATTTGAGGAGAGATCACTCATCGCAAAGAGATGGTGCGCGATAGAGGGTTCGAACCTCTGACCCCTACCGTGTCAAGGTAGTGCTCTACCACTGAGCTAACCGCGCATGAAAGTTAAAAATGATAAGTGATCGGTGATCAGTGATCCGTCAAGACCAACGAGGTTACTCACGGTTCACTGGTCACAGATCAGATCAATACTAGACAACCGGAAGGCGTGAGGCGAACATCTCAGTTCCCGTGAGCACACTGTTTTTCAAGCGTTTCCTTAAACGTCCCTTCCAGATCGCCTCGATTGTGCCCAGCTCGAAAGCGCTCGTGGAACGTGTCGCGAGCAAAATGGATTTCACCCAGTCGCGCGTGATCGCCGAGTACGGCCCTGGCGAAGGCGTACACTCGCGCGAGATGGCGCGACGGATGACACCGGATTCGCATCTCCTCCTGTTCGAGCTCGATGCGGCGCTGGCGAAAGCACTGGAACGGCAGTTTGCAGCCGATCATCGCGTGCACGTGATCCATGGCGATGCGGCTTCGTTGCCGTACGAGCTGAAACGCCGGGGCTTCGCTTCGTGCGATTACATTCTCTCCGGCATCCCATTCAGTATTCTCAAGATCGAGAAGAAGCGCGCGCTGCTGCGAAAAACGTACGATGCGCTTAAGCCCAGTGGCAAATTCATCATCTATCAGGTCACCAACGAATTGAGGCAGCACGCCACCGTTTTCCAGCGCGACGAATCGGAATATTTTCTGCAAAATATCCCGCCAATGTTTATCACGGTGTTTCACAAAATACCTTCGGCGCAAGGCGCTGGACGCATGCCCACAAAGTCAAAAACCCGTGCGCGCTTGGCCGGCGTCGGCGCAGAGCGTTCGGCATGACGGAAAAACCGACGCGAATCGAAAAAGATTCGATGGGCGAGATGACGGTGCCCGCGGATGCTCTCCACGGCGCGTCCACGCATCGCGCGGTTCTGAATTTTTCGGTAAGCGGTTACCGATTTCCGCGGTCATTCATTCGCGCGTTGGGTTTAATCAAATGGGCGGCGGCGAAGACGAACCAGGATCTCGGTTTGCTCGACGCCAACCGAGCAGCGGTGATCGCACAAGCGGCCGAAGAAGTCGCCGAAGGAAAACTCGACGAACATTTTCCGCTCGACATTTTTCAGACCGGTTCGGGCACGAGCACCAACACCAACGCCAATGAAGTGATCGCCAATCGGTCGGCGCAACTGTCAGGAAAAGCAATCGGATCGCACGACCCGGTTCATCCCAATGATCACGTCAACATGGGGCAATCGAGCAACGACGTGATTCCCTCAGCGATCCACATCAGCGCTGCTGAACAATTGAAGAACGAGTTGGTCCCCGCCCTGGATAAATTGCACGGCGCCCTCGAAGCCAAGGCGAAAGAATTCTGGCACGTCATGAAAATTGGGCGCACGCATTTGATGGACGCCACGCCGGTGCGACTCGGACAAGAGTTCTCCGGTTACGCGCAGCAGGTCGCGTACGCCAAAGCGCGTGCGGAGAAAGCGATCGAAGTGTTGCGGGAGGTTGCGCTCGGCGGGACCGCGGTCGGCACGGGTTTGAATCGGCACATCGATTTTCCAAAAAAAGTGCTGCACCACATCGAGCAGCGCACCGGCATTGCATTTTACGAGGCGAAGAATCATTTCGAAGCGCAGGGCGGCAAGGACGCAGTTGTCGAGGCGAGCGGCCATTTAAAAACTATCGCCGTAACTCTCTTCAAAATCGCGAACGACATTCGCTGGCTCGGCAGCGGGCCGCGGTGCGGCATCGGTGAAATTCAATTGCCGGCCACGCAACCAGGCAGCTCGATCATGCCGGGGAAAGTGAACCCGGTCATGGCCGAATCGCTGATGATGGTGTGCGCACAGGTGATCGGCAACGACGTAACAATCACCTGGGCAGGCGCGAACGGAAACTTCGAGCTCAACGTGATGATGCCGGTGATGGCTCACGATCTTTTGGAATCGATCCGTTTGCTGGCAAACGCGGTGGATATTTTCACTGAGAAATGCGTACGAGGCATCGTGGCGAACGAGGAACGCTGCCGCGAGCTGGTCGAGCTTTCGATGGCCATGGTGACCAGCCTCTCGCCAAAGATCGGTTACGATCGCGCTGCGGAAATTGCCAAGGAGAGCGCCAGGACCGGACGAACGGTTCGCCAGATCGCGCGAGAGAAAAAGATCTTGCCTGAAGACGAACTCGAGCAGGCACTAGACCCGATCAAGATGACAGAGCCGGGCGGAACCGGCGGGGAGTAACTGGTTCGTGGTCGCCAAACTCGAAGGGCCGCAGTTTTCCGGCGGCGCAAACATCGCAATCAAGTGCCCGAGCCACACGTACGAGCAGACCGTCGCTTTTTATCGCGACACGTTGGGGCTGCCTTTGATCGAGGAGGAAAAGGACGGCTGCATTTTTCAATTCGGCCCGAATCGGCTGTGGATTGATAGTGTGCCGAACCTGAGTCATCCCGATATCTGGCTGGAATTGGAGACAAACGACACCGAAGCGGCCGCGTCATTCCTAAAAATTCACGGCGTCTCGCGCCGCGACGAAGTCGAGCAGTTGCGCGATGATTTCAACGGCTTCTTCGTCTCCGCGCCGAATGGGGTGATCCATCTGCTCGTGGGACCGGAGGAAGTGTGACTCGAAGCACGACATCACAGGGCCTCCGGGAAGTGTCATGTTGAGCGGAGCGAAACATCTCTAATGTTCGATTTGCGGTTAAGCACCGAAGAAAAATTCAGAGATTCTTCGCTTCACTCAGAATGACAAACGGGCGCTACGCTTCAGCGGCTTGATGATGCGCACCGCCGCGCCAGCGTCCGACCAATGTACTCCAGCCGTAAAATCCCAGCGGCTCCAACAGACCTTCCGCCACTAACGTATCCACGTCCGCGCGGCTTGGCGTAATCTTTTCGTTGGCATCAGTGCCGTAGATGTCGTCGATTACCATCCAGCTCCCCTCGGCAAATTTGTCGCGATAACAGTCGACGTCTCTGCGTTTGGCAGCGTCGGCGTCGAGGATTAAAAGGCCGACTTGATCCGAACCGAGCGCTCGACGGACAGCCGAAATCGTTTCCGGCTTAAACGACTGTCCCTTGACCAACGTGACCATGTTCGCCACACGCTCTCTGGCGAGATTGCGTTCCAAGTCGCGCAAGATATTGCGAGTGCCGAGCCGTTTGTGTTTCACGCTGCCGCCGGGTTCGACCGCGATCAGTTTCTTCTCCTCACCTGAATCGCGGACGCCGAACGCTGCGGCAATTGTTGCTCCTCCAACAAAAGCGCCGATCTCGAGAATCGCGCCTGGGCAAATCTTCGCGAAGTGATAAATCAAAATCAGCACGTCCAAATGGAGCATGGAGTATTTGTCGCGGATCTTCATTAGCTCGGAATGAATTGGCTCGTGTCGGTAGGCCATCAACCTGTGCATCAGATCCAGGCATGCGTTGCCCATGCGGTCACACCGCATTTGTGAGTGGGCTGTGCTATTCTCGTCCTCGCGCTCGAATTCTTCTTCCTGTGCGGCTTCTCGGACCACTGAGACGGACGACGAGGAGGACGAATCGAAACGCGTAATTAGCTTCGTAAGCATCGAAGCAATCCGCAGCAAAAGCTGTTTGCCATCGCCGATCTCTTCTGACGTGCAAATCCCTTTTGCGACCAGCGCATCCAGGCAAGCTGCGCATTCCGTGATCGAACCGCGTGCGTCATCAAAAAACTTCGCCCGAGTTTGCCGCTGTCGCCGCCCACTTCCTTCGCCTGTATTCAGCAATGAGGAGAGACTGGCGCGATCAAGCTGATCGGAAACTTCCGCTATTCGACTGTCGGACGAACGCTGCTTGACGTTCGCGAGCAGTTCCGCCGCCCATGCGACGAAACGAAGCTCTAATTGATAAACGTCGAGCTTTTCGTGATCAAAATGCGTCCTCATTTCCCTGCCCGTACAGGTTCTCCTCCTCGTCCTCGTCCTCCTGTTTGATGTTCGCCATCAAATACCTTCGAGAAGGAGGACGACGACGCGAACGATAATAACTGAGATCGGCCAGCAAAGTATTGCCCAAGATCAGCCTGAACAGCATCGCGGATATTTATCTTCACGACTTCCGTTTGCTGCGAGGACTTCGGGATGCTGCGGGGGAACTCGCCGGCGCGTGCGTCGAACCAACCGACGGTGTTGCCGCAGGGCTGGAAACGGGAAATGCGAACGTCGGCGACAGTGAAGGCGACGGTGTTCCCGACGCAGTTGACGAAGGAGAAGGCGAAGGACTCGGGGTCGGGCTGGGAGTGGGCGAAGGGATAATATTTTCCCAGCGATGCAACGGCACGCTCGCGCCGCCGATTTCTTTTACCAGAGTTTCGCAACGCGCGTGAATTTTGTCCAAGTCAGGCGGACCAAATGGCTTCTCAGCCGTTCCCGGGAAAATGATGTAACTCACCTTCAAATCGCTCACCGGACGGTTATAGGCGGTCGCAAGCGCGTTGAGTTCTTTTGCAATGCGCAGCGACGCCTCGCCGACTTTATCGTTTGGACCGACGTCTCCCACAATCACCGGATAAATCGTGTTGGCAAAAACGACGAGAGCGTAATCGCCCGGTTTTACCGGATCGGTACCACGAGTAAAAGTGCCCGGCACCACGATGAAGGGATCGGTCGCGCCGATCAGAAAACTAAACTTTTTCAGCGTGCCAACCTCGGCGCGCAATTCCGCGATTGCGTTGCGTAGCTCGCGTTTGCGCGCGGGGGCAGTACTCGCCAGCGCGTACTCGTCTTCTGCGCGTTTCAATCGCTGTTCGGTGCCGGCGAGATACGGGTTGGGCGCGTCCGTTTTCTTTTCCCAACGATAACTGGTGGCCGGTTTGAAATTCGCCGGCGCACCGCTCCCAGCAGGCAGCCGATCCGCATCGGACCCATCGGCATCCACATCCATGTCCGCTTGGAGAAGAACCGCTTTGCGGTGGGTTTGAGGATGCTGAAGCTGTAGGATCGTCTGGCAATCGAAAAAATTATGCCGCGATAAAAGTAGGTCGAGACGGCCGAGGTTCTCGCGAAGCATTCTGACTTTTGTGTCGTAAAGCTGCGCGAATAGCGGCGAAACCGAATCAGCTGACAACATCGAGATCAAACCGGGCAAAAGCGTTGGCAGTTGCGGACTGACTTTTGCCAGTTCCTCGATGGTCTTGTTCGGCGAAGGCACGTGCGCCAGCAGCTTGAGGTCCAGCACGTAACTCTCCGGTTGGATCCGTTCGCTTGCAGCATCGGCGCCGGGAGTCGTCTCAACCGTAGAGTGAAGCGTGATCCCGTTAAACAGTTTTGCCGTATCCAACTTTCCTGTGATCACCGGCGGCCGGGTAGCCGTGGGTTCCGGCGTGGGCGTTCCGGATATCTCAACGGGCGCGAAGCGTTGCAGTCGCTCGAGTGAGATCCAGCGATAGACAATCGCCGCGAAAATCGCACCGAACACGACCAGCACCAGCCGACGCCAAGTCCGAAGGCGAATTTTCCCCACGCGATTACTTTCTGACCCAGGCGACGATGGCTGCAATGATCCCGATCACGCTCAGCACTGACATCATACCAGCAGGCATGACTCTGCCGGTACGAAAGAATTTGGGCACGAACTGCGCAGCCAGCAAAAGCGAGATGATAAGCGCAGTCACTAATCCGGCGACGCGGTGTTCGGGCAAGAGAAATGCCGCTACGAGCAGCAAAACCCCTGTGATGGAGCCGGCAATGATCGATGCCGCGCTACCAGCCTTTACGTAACCGACAATGCCGCCGGCGATCGTGAGCAGGCCAAAGACAATGAAATAAATCTTCGCCACTTCCATTTGGAATGCGGCAGCATTGGTAAGCCAACCGGACGCCGCTGTCCAGCATTGCTGTAGCCGGGGATCGATGATCCCGGCAGTACATTGCGACGATCGCGCCGGGATCACCGATCCCGGCTACAGCGCGCGTACGCTCGCGTCATTGTAAAATTCGATCTGTCGTCCGCCGAGGCGGCGGATAATGCGCCAGCCATGGCTCTTTGCAAATTCACCGAGTTCGTCTTCCGACATGTCCCGGAGAACCCGCAACTCCGCAGGCTGCGTGACGACATACTCGGAGCTTATTGAAAGTCTCTCCCCGATTTTGGCAGCGAGAGCTGGCAAATCGTTGTGCATCTGTTCCGGTCTAGCGATTAACAGTGCCGCCCGCGTCGGAGATCTTTTTCTTCAACGGCAGCGGTGGCGGCCGCTTGGGTTTGCGATTCAGTTTGGCCCCTAGTGCGTGAACAGCTTTGCGGCCGGGCGAAGGGCCACGCGCGGTTGGTTTCTCCATATTGATCCTGCTCGTTGTAAAACCTTGGTGTCAACGCATACCTATCAAATTCAGCCACGGGGACAAGCGCCGCCACAATTTCGCTTCACTGGCGCAGTGATGTTCCTAAGCTAAATTTCGCTGATGTTTTCGGAGACGATCGAGTTACGCGGTCACATCATTGACTCGCTCATCTTGCCGAAGGTGCTGGATCAGATCTTGACGCATGGCGCGAACTTCAAGATTACGGAAGTCCAAATCGGTCGGAAGCGCGCGGATCAAAGCTTTGCTAGAATCGAGGTGTCCACCGAAACGGTCGAAGCGTTGGACGAACTAATCCTGCGGCTTCGTCAACAGGGCGCCGAAGTGCTGGAGCGCGCAAACGCTCAACTCGCCTCAGCTCCAGCCGACGGCGTTTTCCCCCCCGAGTTCTACGTAACTACCAACCAGCAAACGTTCGTTCGCGTCGGCGGTAAGGAGATCGAGGTGACGCCCGCGATCATCAACAGTGCAGTCGCGGTTGACCTAAAAAAAGGCGGCGCGCGGGCCGTTAAGTTTTTCGACGTCAAAAAAGGCGACGAGATTGTTGTCGGACATCAGGGAATCCGCGTTGTGCCGGTGCAGCGAGCCACCACGCATACGGATCCGTTTCAGTTCATTAACGCAATCGTTGACGCCGAGGAACCCAAGTCTGCCATCATTCGCGAGATCGCTGAGGAATTGCGACGCGGGCACAATGCCGGCGGCAAAATCGCAGTTGTCGGCGGACCGGCAATCGTGCGCACCGGCGCAGGCGGGCATTTGGTTCGATTGATTGAACGAGGTTGCATCGACCGGCTCTTCGCAGGAAATGCGTTTGCCGCTTACGATGTTGAGCGCGCCTTGTTCGGAACCTCGTTGGGATTAAGTCCCGATGTCGCGATTGCCCGCGGCGGACACGAAAATCATCTCCGCGCCATAAATACAATTCGAGAACTCGGCGGAATTGCTGATGCCGTTCGCGAAAAGGTCCTAACCGGCGGGATCATGCACGCGTGCGTGCAACACGACGTCGACATCGTATTGATGGGAGCCATTGGTGACGAGGGGCCGATCCCAGGCGTAACGACCAACGTAATCGAATGCGAAAAAATCCTAAGAGATAAGCTGGGCGATGTCACTCATGTGATGTTGTTAGCGACACTTCGTTACTCGCTTGCGATAGGCGCCTTCCTCGCCAACAACGTGAAAACCGTTTGCGTCGACATCAATCCGCCCGCCGTGGAGCGAGCGGTCGAGCGGCAGCCGTTGCAATCCATCGGGCTCGTCACGGACGTGGAACCATTTCTGCGGGAACTCTCCGATTGCCTGACCGGGTCCAAGGTCAGCCAGTAGATTTTCGGTTTTATGCGCGAGCTGCTTCTTTGTCCGCCGGATTACTACGGGATCGAGTACGAGATCAATCCCTGGATGAGCGTCGCCCGCGGCGCAGAAGCGGCGATCGTCCAGGACCAATGGAAACAACTGCACGCGACCCTTTCAAAATTGAATTGCAAAGTCCACTTGATTGCGCCGCAGCCGCGACTGCCCGACATGGTTTTCACCGCCAATGCCGGACTGACCGTTGGCCGCAAATTCATCCCCAGCAATTTCCGCCACAAAGAACGCTCCGGCGAACAACCTTTCTTTGCCAAATGGATGGAGCAACACGGCTACGAGGTGGATTGGCTGCCGGAGAAACTTTACTTCGAGGGCGAAGGCGACGCGCTCTTTGGCAACGACGTGCTCTTTTGCGGTTACAAATTTCGTTCCGACATTCAATCGCACCGCGTCATAGCAGAAATGCTCGGTTGCCTTGCCATCTCGGTCGAGCTGGTTGATCCCCGTTTTTACCACCTTGATACCTGCTTTTGTCCGCTGTCGCACGGCGGTGGGTTTTGGTTTTCAGATGCGTTCGATGAGTACGGGCAGCGCGCAATCCGAGAGCACGTGACCGATTTAATCGATGTCGCACCGGAAGAAGCAATGCACTTCTCATGTAACGCCGTGGTGATCGACCGCGACATCGTTTTGCCTGAAGGCGCGCCGCAATTAGTAACGAAGCTGCACGAACGCGGCTACCATTGCCACGAGTTGCCGATGACCGAATTCATCAAAGCCGGCGGCGCCTGCAAATGTCTCACCATGTTTATGCCGCAACGAGAGGCGTTGGAGTGATGGAGGATTGGACTAATCGAGTAATGGACAAATGATTCAGCACTCCAACACCTCCATTACTCTATTACTCCAGCTCGTTGCCGTTTGGCTCGTAGTGCAGCCTCGATTTTTCCAAGTGCCAGACAATTGACCACGTCGTCTTTAGTGAGCCAGCCTTTGCGCGCGATGCCAATTCCGAACCATAGATCTTGAAGACGCTCAGTGCGATGAGCGTCTGGATTGATAACACATTTGACGCCTTTCTCTTTCGCTAGTGGCCACCAGCGCCAATCGAGGTCGAGCCGCTTTGGCGCGGCGTTGAGCTCAATCCATGTGCCGGTGCGCGCTGCCGCGTCGAGCACCGCGGGGATATCGATCTGGTACGGATCGCGTTTCAGGAGCAATCGGCCAGTCGGATGCGCCAGCATCGTGACAAAGGGATTTTCCACCGCGCGGATCACGCGCTGGGTCATCTCCGATTCGCTCAAATTGAAAACGGAATGAACTGACACTACGACGTAGTCGAGTTGCGACAGTACTTCATCGGGAAAATCCAGCGAGCCGTCGCGCAAGATGTCGCATTCGACTCCGGCAAATAAACGAAATCCGTCGAACGTCTTATTCAGCTTCCGAATCGCGGCGACTTGTGCGAGTAACTTTTCCGCGGCAATCCCGTGGCCTTGAACGGAGCTGCGGCTGTGATCGGCGATGCCGAGATACTCGAGCCCAAGTTCCTGGGCGGCTTCGGCCATTTCTTCGAGTGTGTTGTGACCGTCGCTCGCCACCGTGTGGCAATGAAAAGTGCCGCGCAGATTTTCCTTCTTGATGAGTCTTGGCAGGGAATGCTGTTCGGCCGCTTCGAATTCGCCGCAGTTTTCGCGCAGCTCCGCCGGAATGAAATCGAGATCGACTGCGCGATACAATTCGGCCTCGTTGCGCACATTCGGAATCTTTATCGTAGGCCTTTTCTTTTTCGCCTTCGGATCAACTGGAATAGGGGCGAGCCGGTATTCATTGAGCGTCCAACCCCGTTGCAGCGCGCGGCTGCGCATCTCAATGTTGTGTTCCTTGTTGCCGGTAAAATAAGCGAGCGCAAACGGATATTCCGCCGTCGTGACCACTCGCAGATCACACTGCACTCCCGAACGCAGACGCACACTCGATTTCGTCGGGCCTCGTGCGATAACCGATTCGACTAGTGGATGGGAAACGAAAAATTTTGTAATGGCCTCGGGTTCTTTTGTTGCCGCCAACAAATCGAGATCGTGCACGATTTCTTTTCGCCGCCGATAGCTTCCAGCAATCTCAACCTGCGAAACCGCATCGTGCGCGGCCAAATCTGCGCGCAGCGCTTCCGCCTCAGCTGTGACCTGGCCGAATTGCAACGAACCTACGCGCGCAGCGCGCCTCGCGATCGCGTCACAAATCTTTTGCTGCGTTGTTTCGCCAAAGCCAGGCAATTCGGCAACGCGTCCCTGTTCGCACGCCTTCTGCAACTGCTCGATCGAACTGACACCAAGCTTGTCGTGAAGCGCCTTAATCTTTTTCGCGCCCAATCCGGGCAACGAAAACAATTCCAGAATTCCCGGCGGAAATTCCGCGCTTAATTCCTGGAAATATTTAAGCGATCCGGTCTCGGCCAGCTCCTTGATTTTCAGTGCAATGCTTTTTCCAATTCCCGGAATTTTCGCGACGGCTTCTTCGTCCTGAAAATTCGACACATTTGCGCCGAACGTTTCAATCGCGCGCGCTGCATTAGTGTAGGCCCGGATCTTGAACGGATTCTCGTCCTTCAACTCAAGCAGCGTTGCGATCTTCTCCAGAACGCTGGCGATTTCCTCTTTGGTCATCGACAAAACGGTTAACCTGAATTACGCCGCCGTCGATGCCGCCGTTGCAGGCGCGTTTGGCGGCAAACCAACGGCACCGCAATTGCACTCAGAGGAGGTAAATCGCGCGTCTAGAAGCGCGCTAACAGCTGCTCACTGCCCAATCAAGCTCCAGCCAGCCGGGAGAGTTGGACCATAGGCGCTGGCAACGAGAACGTTGTTGTTCAGATACCAAATCGCTGTTCGATGCGTGCCAGCATTGTAGAGCACATAGTCCGGGTAGCCATCACCGTTGAAGTCCGCTGTTCCCACCACTTCCCAC
>JBKPBJ010000329.1:0-8124 GCA_046726875.1 Verrucomicrobiota bacterium | reverse complement strand
TCAGTTGAGACACTCATGCTGATGGCACTGCCGCCGCCAAGCGCAGTCGCCCATTTGCAGAATCCGCGGCAGCGATATCTCACGTTGTGGCCAGTGACCTACGGAGACTCGGCAGCAGAGACGAGCGCGGCACTCGCGCCGCTCGAGGCGTGCCCGGTGATCGACCGCGCACTGGTGCGACAAGCTAACGTGCCGGTAACGTGGGACGGCCTATTTGCCATCGAAGGCGCGATCTTTCCCGAGGGGCACCGCTACGATGTAGGGATCATCTGGTCCGATGCCGATTCCACAGCGGTGCTGAGTGGGCTACGGGATCGCTTAGCGCAAGCTCCGTCGCTCATGACCGAGATTCTAGTAGCCGTGACGCCACCGCCGACCATAGACTCCTCGGCGCGAGAGATGGCCTATTCGATGGCCGGCCCACTCTATATTGGCTGCTACAGCGTCTGGGATAATCCAGTTGATGACGACGTGAATGAACGCTGGCACCGCGAGACACTGAAGTCACTCGAACCAATCACGCGCGGCCATTACATGGGAGAAACTGATTTAACGGCCTCGCCAACTCGCGCGGCCGAATCGCTCGGTCCTGGCGTCTGGGAACGATTAAAGGCAATCCGCCAGCGATATGATCCGCAGGGTGTATTTCACGGCCACATCGGCCAAAGCTGAATCGCTTGAAACTCGTCCACGTTAATCGCGGTTTGATTTCGTCTTTTCGGCGGGTTGCAATTCGCAATCTGAGATTTACAATCTGAGATCCTTTCGCCGGGGGCTTAGCTCAGTTGGTAGAACGCCTCAATGGCATCGCTGGTTAACGGGTCTTCCGAGTTATTCTGATTTGATCTGACGCGCGCTGTCAGAGGGAACAGTTGCGCGCTTGATGTTCTCACGCGATCTGATGTGATCTGACAAAACCGGCACTGCCGTCCAAAATACCCGGACAAAATGCTTCAGGATTACGCAGAACACATTCCACTGAACGGAAGGCGGCCTAGCCGGCCAGAGGGGTGTGGCCGGCACCTCTCCGCGACCTGCGACCAAATCAGCATGAGGGAACCGGTGCCTCAAGCTGCAATGAGATGATCACAATCCCGATCCGAATTACGCTATCTTCAGGGCCCGTGGTTTTGCCGCGGCGTCAGAATGCCGCGCTCATTAGGTTCGCGTGTCCGAGATGTGGCCAGCACCTCTCCGCGACCTGCGATCAAATCAGCATGACCGCACCGTGCCCAACCTGCAATGGCGTGATTACAGTTCCAATCCAAAGTACCTTACCTGCGCGACCCCTGCGTTTGCCGGAGCATCAGGATCCCGCGCTTGTCAGATTCGGATGTCCGAGGTGTGGCCGGCATCTCTCCGCGACCCGCGACCAAATCAGCATGACGGCACCTTGCCCAAGCTGCAATGAGATGATCACAGTTCCGATCCAAAGTACCTTACCTCCACGACCCCTTTTGCCGCAGCCTCAGAATCCGCGCAAAACCGCCACGTACGGCGTTGGCCTTCAAGTGATCGGGCTGCTACTTTGCTGGACTGTAGTCGGTGCAATCGTTGGCATTCCGCTTTTCATCGTTGGCAGACGCATGGCGACAGGAACGTTCATTTGCCACTGCGGGAATGAGATGACCAAAGACACCAAAATCTGCCCTACGTGCGGAGCACACTTTCCGTGATCGCAGCCATTGTGTCCGGCGGAGTGACCTAAGCCGAACTAGCAAATTTGCGCCGCCGTCCCAATCCCCCATCGAGTTGGGCGAATAGGGCGACCCTCCGTCAGGCTTTTCCTCCTTTAATTCCGAATCTCCCTTAGCTGATAACTTTCACTCTCCAGCCGCGCCGGGCGCGGTCGTTTCGACTGTTGTCGCTTTCACGCGAGTCGCTTTGCTCTCAGGTTGCAATCTGAAATCTGAAACTTAGACTCTGAGATTCTTCACCGGGGGTCTTAGCTCAGTTGGTAGAGCGCCTCAATGGCATTGAGGAGGTCACGGGTTCGAATCCCGTAGGCTCCACTTCATTTTTGCTACCGATTCATGACACTTAAGCTGTCAGAAACTCTGACATACACGCGCTAAGCTTTTCGCAGAATCGCTTTAAATCACACAGTGCCGAAAATATGAAATCGCCTCGCCGTCGCCGATTATGTATCCGGCCAGCAAGGTGATTGAGACGCACGAGCACAAGGCCGATTTCAAAGAATGGTGAAGTTCTTCTCGCTTCGTGTCGACGCTACTCGGTAAAAACGATTTGTTACGGAGAGAATCACCGTTTTGTTCACAGCAGCAACCGCGATCATCGCGATGACGATGCCACAAGCTTGTGTAGGTACGGCACGTACGGCAGGCACGCAGTGCGCGAAGCCAACGCTAACTCCTTCAGACGCGACCCGTGCCACAACGTCCGTCACGGTCACGATAAGGACGGCGACAGCGGGGGCTTATTTGCGCTATACACTCGACGGTTCTACACCGACTGGCGGATATCGTCAGATAACGGCACGGAAATAGCAGCTGCGAGCGGGAAAGTCTCATTCACGTTAGGGCCGAAGGAAAAGACCTTAAAAGCGATTGCGTAAAAAGCGGGATTGGCCGATTCGTCGATCGCAGAAGCAAATTACGTCTACGAGTCGCCGTATTGAGACCAATCGAAAGCCGACGCGGTGATGCGCGTTTACGATGAACGGGGCAACGTGATCGAGACGCATGAGCACAAGGGCGATTTTAAAGAGTGGCAGCATGAAAAAAATGTTTGCGCCTACGCCGTCGGTCTGTAATCGTAAAGCCAGTTGCTACAATCCAAAAATGTCTACGTAGTCCGGTCGGTTTGGCGCCGACTGAAGAAGGGGCACATCATCAAAATTGGCCGTGACTTGGAGCCACGAAAAGAAGTCAAAGGCGGTGGCGGTGTTGGCGGCGAATCCAAGCCGATCACGGACAGCAGGAACACTACGGGCAGCCGTTAAACGCTGTTTGGCAACGTGGAATCGTGATCCCTTCGGATCTCCGATGACTTTAATGTCCGCGGTCTCTCGGGGATCGAGCGCGTTAACGGAATTCAGCCGCAGCTGCTTTTAATCACGTTCGCCAGTCGCTGTTTTTGATCCAAGTCTTTCGTCCTGATTATTCAGAACGGTTTGCGGTGCGGCGTTGTTCGAAATGCTGGTTTGCTTCGCGTAACACAGCTCTCGCCCGGTAACAAGCGCGTAACTTTTCTCGCAGAGCCCGCACGGTCAATTGATGCGATTGAAGTGGCATGAAAGCAATAAGTAATCATGCAGCAAATGGCTCTAGTAGGAGCGAGAGTCGCCCTCTAGAGGACAAATTGGAGAAGAGAATTAAACCCCGGAGGCAGGCGATCAGCCGTCGTGCGTTCCTCGCCAGATCACTCGCCGCTGGAGCAGGAACAATCGGCGTAGGACTGCTGAGCGGCCCCCGCACGGCAGAAGCAATTCGCGGCGGTTTAACGCCGGGAGACGCAGCCCTGCTTCGGTTTCCAGCGGCGCTGGAAATACTCGAGGCGGACTTTTGGATTCAATACAACGAGCTCGGTGGCGTTCAGGACGACGAAGTCCCAGGCGGCACCGGAAATGAAGATTATACCGAGGCCATTGAGGTACTGGATGAAGACATGCCCATCTACATCCACGATAACACCGATGATGAGATTACTCATCATACCTTCCTTAACGCGTACCTGGCCTCCAAGGGAGCGGCTCCTGCAAACCTGGACCCGTTTCGCACTCTAATGGGCAGCACCGCGACGGGAGTCAATCCAGACTTAGTCGGACATCGGCTCACTAACCTGACGCAGCTCACGATTGATACCAGCTGGTGGACGCGTTATCGCGACGACAGCCATAACCCGGATCTTGATCCAAACCACGTCTTTCCGCAGGCCGTTCCGACCTTAGGGGTGAACCAGCATACGGCAATTCCCAGGACCGATGCAGACACAACAGATCCTAATTTCCTGCAAGCGATCGCGAATACGGCGGCTTTCCACTTTCCAACCATTGAACAAGGTGGCAACAGCCTCTACCCGGCGCTCGCACTCAGGGCGACCCATCCGGAGGTTCTGCGCATCCTGATCAGCATCGGACCTACCGAGACCATGCATTTTCAAACGTGGTCCGACAAAGCCGGCAACGCGCCGCCATTGACGGCGGTTGATCCGGTGACCGGTGTGTCGGTCACATTTCCCGACTTGGAGGTGGAAGACGAGCTCCTGAACAAGAGCTTGATCATGCCAGAGCCGTGCCCGTTCCTGGATCGAAGTCTTCCCATTGTTTCGATCATTCGGCCAACCAAGACGGAAGGTGTTGCCATGGCGACGCTGCAGTTCCTAACGGACATGGGTCTCTTCATCGGCCAATCGCCAGCGTTTTTTGAGTATATGACGCAGCTGGCGCAGGCAGCAGACCATGCCAGGCACGGTCGAGGCTGAGTAGTTTAAGGGACAGTTTAAGTAGAGAATGAAAATTGCGGAGCGGTCGCACGCGAAATGCGGCCGCTTTGCGCTTGTTACGAATTTTCTCTTTCACCAAAATGGTTTTCGAGGAAGATGCTGTGTTTGGTGACACGCCGCGCAACATTGAGAGATTGCGCGGTTTCAATCTGCTCATGCACAAAACGAACTCCATTCTCATACACGCCCCGAAGATGGCGATCTTCGAGACAGCTGCGGACTTGGAGCTGTGGCCAAAAATTCTCCCGCACTATCGCTACATTCGTTTTCTCGAGCGCAGCCCGGATCGCAATGTCGTGGTGATGGCCGCGCAGCGTTCCGGCATTCCAATCTCTTGGACGTCCGAGCAAATCATCGACCGTGAACGGTTCGAGATTCATTTTGTTCATCTGAAGGCTTGGACCAAAGGGATGCGCGTGGTGTGGACATTTTCTGATACGCGCGATGGCGTGCTGGTAACAATCTCGCACGATCTGCGATTTCGGATTCCCGTTTTGGCGCCGTTTGTCGATCCGATCATCGGCGATTTTTTCATCCATAACGTTGCCAACAAGACCTTGCGCTGCATGAAAGCGTATGTGGAAGGAAAGGCAGATAAGGTGACCGCATGAGCCCGCCTACGCCAAAGGCTACGGCGCGGCATGCCCGAAGGCGCGCGGTCATCACCGGTATTGGCCCGATCACATGCATCGGCACAGGCGTCGATCCGTTTTGGGACGGGATCCTGTCGGAAAGGAGTGGTATCGACAGCATCACAACCTTCGATCCGAGCGTGTTCCATGTGCGATGCGCGGGCGAAATTCGTGATTGGAATGCGGAAGAATATTTTTCACCGCACCGCCTGAAACGGCTGGATCGCTACGCGCAATTCGCAGTCGTTTCTGCAAAGCTCGCGTTGGAGGATGCGCGCATCGACTACTCTCGCGAAAACCCGCAGGACCGTGTCGGCGTTAGCTTCGGCACCGCGCTCGGCGGCGTCTGCAAAGCCGAGGAACAATACATCAGATATTTAAAAAAGGGCGCGCGCGGGGTTCAACCTACGCTTGCTGTCCAAGTGTTCGGTGGTTCGGCGCATTCGAACATCGCAATCGAATTCGGATTTCGCGGAGTCGGCACGACAAATTCAAACAGTTGCGCCAGTGGCACAGTGTCGGTCGGCGAAGCGGTGCGATACATTCGCGACGACTTTGCAGATGTAGTCGTGGCCGGCGGAGCCGAAGCGCCGCTGACGGCTATTACGATTGGGGCGTTCGATATTATCAAAACGATGAGCAGATGGGCGGGCGAGCCGAGGCTGGCTTGTCGTCCATTTGACGCATTGCGCGATGGATTTGTCATGGGCGAAGGCGGCGCTTCGCTCATTATCGAGGAGATCGAACACGCGCGCGCGCGCAGTGCCCACATCTACGCGGAAGTGCTCGGGTACAGCTTAAACAACGATGCGTTCCACATGACTACGCCGCTTCCGAGCGGCGAATCGTGCGTTCGCGCCATGCGCGAAGCACTCGCGGACGCGGAACTCGCGCATGAGCAGATAAGTTACATTAACGCGCACGCCAGTTCGACCCAGCTGAACGACAGCGCGGAAACGGCATCGATCAAACAAGTCTTCGGCGAGCACGCGCAACGGATCCCTGTTAGCGGAACCAAGGGTTACTATGCGCATCCGTTGGGAGCAACCGGGGCGATCGAAGCGGCGCTTTGTGCGCTCGCAATCGATCGGCAATGGGTTCCTCCGACGATCAACTACCGAAATCCTGATCCAGCATGTGATTTGGATGTTATGCCGAATCACGGCCGGCCTGCCGAGTTAAATTACGTGATGAGCAATTCCTTCGGCTTCGGCGGAATCAACGCGTGCGTTGTGCTGGGGCGTGTGTAACTCAGGCATCATGCCTGATCGTCGTGCAGGCTTCCCAGCCTGCACAACCCGCGCAAGCAAGGATGCCCCGCGCGACAAAATAAGCAAAGATGCCTGTGTTACAATAAATCCGGGCGATTCTCGCGTGTGCGCTTGAGTGCCTGCTCTTTGCGCCACTTCTCGATTTGTGCGTGATTCCCGGACAGCAAAACCTCTGGAACTTTCCAGCTACGGAAATCGGCGGGCCGGGTGTACTGCGGCGCTTCCAAGAGACCATTGCTGAAGCTGTCGTCCGCGGCCGATTGCTCATGGCCAAGCGTTCCCGGCAATAAACGCACAATTGAATCAATCAAAACAACCGCAGCAATCGCACCGTTCGTGAGCACGTAATCGCCAATCGAAATTTCCAGGTCAATCAAATGTTCGATCACGCGGTGATCGACTCCTTCGTAATGTCCGGAAATGATTATGAGATGCGATTCTTGTGAAAGTTCTCGCGCCGTTCGCTGATCAAAGCGCCGTCCACCTGGCGACATCAGGACGATTTTTGATTTTTGATTTTTGATTTTTGATTTCAGATCTTCCATCGCCGCAAAAATTGGTTCCGGCTTCATCACCATCCCCTGCCCTCCGCCGAACGGCGCATCATCGACCACGCGATGTTTGTCCGTTGTCCAGTCGCGCAGGTTGTGAATGTGCAGTTCGACGAGCCCCTTTTCCTGCGCCCGCTTCATGATGCTCTCGCTCAAAGGGGCGCGGCAGACTTCAGGAAACAGCGTGACAATGTCGATTCTCATTTAACAAAGAAAACGTCCAACGCTGAACGCCCAACGTCCAACGCCAAACTGGGCGGGTATTCCTGTAAAATGCCGCTGCGTCTAACACAGACGCCCTGCACTCATTCCACAATCTCGAGAATCGCGCGCTGACCGTGACGCGCGGCAGAACTGGCCAGCAAGGCGCGAATAGCGTGAATGGTTTGACCGGAGCGACCAATCACACGGCCCACGTCTCCGCGTCGAAGCTGCAATTTAAAGGTGATCGTTCTACCGCTGGGAATTTCCGTGAGCACCATGTCATCAGGAAATTCGATCAGCTGGCGAATAACGAATTCGAGAAATTCTCGCATCCGCCGAAAGACTAACCACGAATGCACACGAATAAACACGAATTTTGTAAGACGTCGGTTCAGACGCCAAATGCCAGCTAGCTTGCCGGCTCGGCAGAGCGCGATGAACCTCCTTCAGCCGATTCTGAACTCTCTCGCTCAGCTTCGGATGCTGGCTCGGCGGCAGCCATCTTCTTTTGTTTCTTAATCAGGCTGCGCACAGTGTCGGACGGTTGCGCGCCCTTGCTGATCCAGTACTCAGCACGCTCAACGCTAAACGAACTGTTTTGACCAGTTTGATTTGGATTGTAGGTGCCGATGATCTCAATGAATTTCCCGTCGCGCGGGCTGCGGCTGTCGGCGACAACGACTCTGTAGTACGGCCGGTTTTTCGTGCCTTCTCTGCGTAATCTAATTGAAACTGCCATTTGTTCGTTACACGGTTACTTGGTTACAAAGTTACAAAAGGTCACCAATTTAACGATGTAACTTTTGTAACTGTTTTAACATTCCCTTCATTTTGCCCGCGTTCTTCATCAGCTTCCGCATTTGATCAAAGCGCCGCAGCAAATCGTTTACCTCCGTGACGGTGGAACCGCTGCCGCGCGCGATGCGTTGGCGCCGCCGGGCATTCAGAATGTCGGGGCGCGTCCGCTCTTCTTTTGTCATCGAAAGCACGATCGCTTCCGTG
>JBKPBJ010000328.1:0-7617 GCA_046726875.1 Verrucomicrobiota bacterium | reverse complement strand
AATCTTTCCAAAGACGGACTTGGTTGCGTGCCGAGCGCTGTCGCACGCGCATAATGTTCTCTGGCTAGTTCCCTCGATGAAGGTTGGGTCGTGATGAGAATGACCGCGAGATTAAAATGCGCGTCGGCGTAGTTGGGATCTTTCGCGATGGCTTGAAGCATCTCCGTTTCTGCCTCCTGCTGTCGGCCTTTTTGGCTGGCAGTAATGCCGAGGTAATTGTGCGCGGTGGCACTGTTTGGATTAATCTCGATTGCTTTCCTTAGTTCCTTCAGCGCTTCATCGAACTTCGACTGTCGATAATGAACGATGCCGAGCGTGGTGAGCACAAAATCGTCATTCGGCGCAACGGCCAGGGCTTTCTTGAGCGTTGATTCCGCAGATCGGATCTTGCCGGTGCGAAAGTAAACCACGCCAAGATTGGACAGCGCGTCGAGGTTCTTGGGATCTTTCGCCAGAACGGTCTGATACTGTTTTTCCGCTGTTCGATATTTCCGCTGTTCAACGTTCTTCCGGGCGGCGCGCGCCACTTCCTGAAATTCGTTCGGCAAAGCATTGGGGGCCGCTGTTGCGCTTGCATCCGATTTCCCAGAGCCTGCCGTCGATTTCTTTTCGAAGACGAAACTCGCTTTGAATATGCCGGACTTCTCGGTCGAGATTGAAACCACGGGTTGTCGGAACAGCGCGAGCTCTTCGGTAGTTAACTTCGTTACAGGTTGAGCGAGGAATTCGATCTCTTTGTTCAGCAAATCCGATCGGACTTTGAGTCTGTCCAACTCGGCCAATACCAGTTTCCATGCCTCATCGCGCCGCGCTTCTTCCTGGCGTTCACGAACAACGATGTTTCGCAGCAATTCGTTTTCTCTCGCAAGCTGGGACGACTCCTCGCTGTTTGCCCCGGCAAGCTTGGCGGCTTGAAGCTCAGTGCCTGCGTGTTCCAGTTCGACATCAAGCTCCGCGGCTCGGGCCGCCAGGTAATGATTTCTATTCCGGGTTTCAGTTAGCTGTTGTTGAAGCTGCGCCATTTGCCGTTCCATCTCGGTCAATTTCTCGGCGCTTTTTGGATCGCCCTCGCTGAGTTTCCTGACCTTTTCCTCCGCCGTTGCAAGTTTCTGTTGCAGATCGTTCTTCTCGGCAACGAGCGATTGGAAACGCTGTTCTGATTCCTTCGCCGATTTCAGTTGGGAGCGCGCGTCATCGCGTTCACGCTCCAGCACAACGATATGATTACTTGCCTCGTCAAATTTTGCCTGAGTATCGTCCCTTTGCTTCTCCGCAGTCACACGCGCTTGATCGGCCGAGGCAACGGCTTCTTTCAATTGCGTAACCTCGGCTCGTAACTGCTGTTGTTCCTGGTCACCGTTACCTTCGGACGTTTGCGAGCCCTTCACTGATTCCTGCAGTTGCGCGAGTTGGTCGCGTACTTGACGTTCTGATTTCTTCGCGTCATCGAGATCGTTCTGAGATTGGTCCAGCTTTGAAGTTGTCTCCTTCAAACGCGTATCGACTACGTCCTTTTCCTTTCGCGCAGTCTCCAGATCCCCGCGCGTCTTGTCGAGCGCCGCTTGAAGTTGATTGACTTTGTCGCGCAGTTTTTTTGTCGCATCTTTGATTGCGCTATCGCGGGACGTATTGCTCACGGTCTCGTTAGGTTGCGGCGCCAGAGCTTCTGGCCCCGGCTCGGACCAGGCGTCACTCTCAGGCGCCGCGGGCGCAATCTGCGGCAACGGACTTGCGCTGGCATTGAGCTGGGTTTGTCTGGTGATTCGCTGCTGAAGTCTCAGAATCGCTTCGCTGATTTTGCGTCCGCGATATTCCACAACCGCTGGCTGCCACTGAGCGTGCGATTTGCGCAGTTCCTCGATCAGGCTGCCGGCGAACCGATACTTGGCCAAAGCAGTCTTAAATCGGTCCTGGCCCTCGAGTTTTTCGCCCTGTTGCGCTGCGAGATACGCTTTAAGGAAGATTTCGCTCGGATCGTCCTGTTGCGCGACGGCGAGCGTCGTCGCGGCGAAGAAAAATACGACGGCGAGCCAAGCCGCCCCCCATCGCATTATACGACGCTGCGGCGTCATACCCAACCGGCTGGGGAGAGGTTTCCGGTTCACCGGCGCTGACAATTAGTAGAGCGTACGGGAAAAGTCGAGCCCTTTGTTTGCAAAGAGGGATGGCAATCTTAGACTCTGTTTCGCTTAAGTTGTGGTGGTCGTAGCTCAATGGTAGAGCCCCAGATTGTGGTTCTGGTTGTTGCGGGTTCGAGTCCCGTCGGCCACCCGGCTTCGCGACGTTAAATTGTTAAAAGGGTTACATGGTTACAATGTTAAAAAGGGGTTGCCGCTCTCCGTTGTAACCTTTGTAACTTTTTAACGTGCCAATTGTGCCTGTAGCTCAACCGGATAGAGCTTCTGACTTCGGATCAGAAGGTTGGGGGTTCGAATCCCTCCAGGCACGATCACAGTTAACTATCTGATATAAAGATATTTATTGCGACACACTGCTACTGCAGCATGGTCTTTAGTGCCGATGGCTTGGACACTTCTTGGACACTTTTCACATTCAAGGCCCCTCTTTTAACGCCACAAAAACACACGAGCACGGCACCGCGCGCGTCCGCACGCAGGTCTCCGCTGCCCATTCGCGCGAAGACTTGGAATTCGCGGCGAACGCCTTCGCGGAGGTAAACGAAGAGCTGAAATAGCCATAGCTCGCGCGCAAAGGTGGATCGGTTTCTCCTAAGACGATGGCATACTGTTCGCCGGAGGCGCAGATATCAGCCGCAAAACCGTATTCATTGTCAACGCGTTGAGGACAACGCGTTCCACCTTGGCACACGCGGCTCGTGTGTTGTTTTCGGCGACCTCGCCGAAAACGCCCGGCGCTCTCGGATCGAGCTTCGCCTCTGGAATAACCGAAAAATCAATATTGACACGGTCGAGAGATAGACCGCTGGATCACGCCCGCGTAAAGTTCGTTAGGCGTCTCCCCGCGGAGTCCCACATGACCTTTTTGCGCAGGTAACCGCGCGCGCCTGGCCACGCTCACACCTCGTGAGCGGGAAGCGCTCGAATACGTTGTCGCTGGCAAATTGAACGAACAAATTGCCGGCGACCTGGACACCGTTGAGCACACGGTCAAAGTCCATCGTGCCCACGTGATGCAAAGATGAGAGTGCGATCCGTAGCCGAATTGGTTCAATTGGCGAAACGTTGCGGAATCGGGGCGAGCGCTCAGTGATCTGATCGCTGACGTTTGACTTCTGCTTGCCGCGCCGCAGACCCGGCACAGGCCGGCCCGCATTATACTAAAGTTTAATAAACTAAGGTCTAATAGACGGGCGCGGCCGGTTCCATTACTAATGGTGCCGCTCCCCCAGAACCCCGTGCATTCTCATCCCCGACCTGACACCGAAATTTTTCCGAATTCCGGAAAAAATTTCTAAGAACTTCGGTCAGAAAATCGCCAAGAAGAAACATGAAGTGAACTGAAAACAATAACGAAATTTATTCATGTGCGTTCGCGCTGTTCGCGTTCGCGTGCTTCGCGGTTTTGCCAAAAGCGCAAGCGGTCAGCCCACCGCCGGATGGCTGCAGACAGTGGTCAAGAATGAGTAACCCTGCAGGAGTTAATCCAGTTCAACGGCCTCGACAAAAAATATGAAAACAAAGTCTACCGCCTCTTCATTTCCCAAGAAGCGCAAAAGCAACAACACAGTACTGCGCTTCTTTCCCGCCTGCCTGCTCGTGTTGCTGCTCGCGCTGGGGTTTTACCCCGCCACTTCGGCTCTAGCACCGGCGCAGCGGCCCGCAGAGCGCGAGGAGCAAGAGGATCCTGGTGCACGCGCGAGATGGGAGCGTCTGCGATTGCAAGACGAGAATGGCCAAATTCCGCCGAACGCGTTGATGAATGCGTATGAGCAAAGGAAAGAGATGCCGTTTCGCCCGGAAGCCTGGGGCGAGTTCCTAGGGGCGGACGCGACCACGCAAGGCATTCAGCCGGAGAATGCCGGCATCCAGCCCTCGATCTGGACCCGGATTGGCCCCGGCAACATCGGCGGCCGACTCCGTTCGATCATCATTCATCCCACTAATCCGAGCACCATGTGGGTCGGCGCAGTAGGTGGCGGCGTCTGGAAAACAACCAATGGCGGGGCGTCGTGGAGTACGACGACCGATTTTATGGCAAACCTCGCCGTCAATTGCATGGCTATCGATCCAACAAACCCCAATGTACTTTATGCAGGAACTGGCGAGGGTTTCTTTCCAGGCGACGCGATTCAGGGCAACGGAATATTTAAGACGACAGATAGCGGCACCACTTGGACGCGGTTGGCCTCGACGGCAAACAACCAAAATTTTTATTGGGTCAACCGGTTGGCAATATCTCCAACAAACAACCAGGTCTTCCTGGCCGCAACAGAGGCAGGATTCTTCCGAAGTACTGACGGCGGCGGCCACTGGTCTCAGCGTCTCACGACCAACGGGAGGGACGTTCTTTTCCATCCGACCGATGGAACCAAATCTCTCGCTGCCGACGCTTCGGGGCACGCTTATTACTCCACCGACGGCGGAGTGACATGGACGGTAGTCAATGGCTTTCCACAAGGCGCAGGGCGTATCGAACTAGCGTACGCCAGGAGTAATCCGGCGATAGTTTATGCGCAGGTGCAGGTTCCAAACGTGGACGGTCAAATCTTTCAGTCGACGAACGGTGGTCATAGCTATGCGTTGAGGAATTCATCGTGCTGCGGGGGAGGATATGCCAACGCTTTATGGGTTGATCCAACTAACGCTACCACGCTCGTCGCCGGCGGCGTCCATCTCTGGCGCAGTACAGACGGCGGGACCAGTCTGACTCAGATCAGCGATGGGTATTATGGGCCTGGCCAATCAACCCACGCCGATCAGCACGCAATCGTAAATCATCCTAATTACAACGGAACCAGCAACGCAATCGTGTATTTCAGCAACGATGGCGGCATCTACAGAAATGACAATGTTTTAACTGCCACCACGACAAATGGCTGGGCCGGACTGAACCACAATCTTGGTGTCACGCAATTTTATGGCGCTGCGGGTAATCTCGCTAGCGGCACGATTATCGGCGGAACGCAAGACAACGGGACGGACCGGTACCGACCGATAGACGGAATAAACGGCTGGATCGAATCATATGGAGGGGATGGAGGGTTTTGTGCGGCGGACCAAACAGATCCAAACTACTTCTACGGCGAATACGTCGGGCTCCAAATTTATCGAAGCACAGATGGAGGCGACACCGTACACTATATCGACACCGGACTTGATCGTGACAACGCTAATTTCATTGCGCCGTTTGTTCTCGATCCCAACAACCCGAGTACGCTTCTAGCCGGCGGGGCGAGTCTGTCGCGCTCGACGGATGCCAAAGCCGCGACCCCAACGTGGGCGTCGATAAAGTCGCCGATTTTAGGGTCGACCGGTATTTCGGCGATTGCTGTCGCACGGGGAAATTCCGACATTGTGTGGGTTGGTTATAACGACGGCTCGGTTTACTACACGACGAACGGCACCGCAGCCAATCCGACCTGGGAACCCAATCTCGGATCGCCAAATCTTCCGGCGCGCTACTGCACCCGAATCACGATCGACCCCCAGAACGCGAGCGCGGTTTACGTTACTTTCGGGGGTTTTGCTTCCGACAACGTGTGGCGAACAACCAATAACGGGGTTAACTGGACAAATATTTCCAATGGACTGCCGGCTGCTCCAGTTTACTCTCTTGTAGTTTCACCATCGGACAGCGACGCCCTTTACATAGGAACCCAAGTTGGTGTCTTTGCCAGTGCCGATGGCGGGATGACTTGGTCACCTTCCAACGATGGACCGGCCAATGTGTCGGTAGAAGAGCTTTTTTGGATGGGCGCGCAGCTAGTCGCGGCGACACATGGCCGCGGCATGTTCACAGCCGTGCCTACGACGACCGCTTCACTACCAACAGATTTCAATGGCGACGGCCACCCCGATTACGCACTCTACAACGCGAGCACGCAGCAAACCTACATTTGGCTTTTAAATGGTAATTATGGGCTTGTTGGTAGCGCTCCTGGCCCAACGCTTCCCGGCGGGGGGGGGTGGCGAGTAGTTGGGGTGGAGGATTTCAATGGCGACGGCCACCCCGATTACGTACTCTACAACGCGAGCACGCAGCAAACCTACATTTGGCTTTTAAATGGTAATTATGGGCATGCTGGTAGCGCTCCTGGCCCAACGCTTCCCGGCGGGGGGGCGTGGAACCTTATTTGGTAGCGACTAGTGCCGCCACCAACATAGCCAGCACTCGCGCGACCCTAAATGGCACGGTCAATCCAAACAGGTACAGCACGACCGTTCATTTCAGTACGGCACCACGACCAGTTACGGATCGATAACTCCAAATCAGACGTTCACCGGATCAACCACATGGAAATTGGAGGACTACAGACCCCGCCGCTAAGCGGGTGGGCGCGAGCCCATTCACGAGCAACAACATCGTGCAATTGATCACATCGGCGTGCAACGCGCTCCCTGCGGCGTGTTAGTAACCGTGGCCGGACAAGGACGGCGAGGGAGGGCACGCCCTCGCTCGCCATATTCGTCAAGTATTCAGAGCATCGCCAGGCACGCCATTAATTACAAGCCACTTATGCCGATTTCGACGACATAAAGAAAAAGCTGTTTGCCACTGGCTTGCCACTTTTAAGGCGAAAGCCTAAGCCTAAGGCTCTTTCCCACGCGCCAGAGGTCGCCAGAATCGTTTAATTCTGCTTGGGGGACATTCCAAATAGCCGGAATGCGCTTGCGATTAAAAAACAAGCTTCCTACGGTTCAAGTGATGCACATATTTACAAAGTGCCTCCGTGCAAAGATCATCGTGGCGTCGATCTAACCTCAGATGCGCTGCTATTTGGCGCGCTCTGGTACACCAAGCCGGATGACGCTGTTGAATACGCGAAGTTTTTCAGACGCTCACATGATGCTGTGATGCGCGTTTACGATGAATGCGCTGAAAAGCTCTAAAATAGCGCGGTCGGCGTATAAAAACGGCGTATAAAAACTCCATCTACGCCGGCCGCTCGCTGCGATTAAGAGTTAAGATGAAGGCGAAATTCATGTTTTCCTTAATTTGCGTCGCTGCGGTGACGTTAACCGCGTGCGAGGAATATCCGTACGGCTATTACGGCCACGGTCCTTCCTCCTATGGGTATTACTCTCCGTACGGCTACGGCGGCCGCTACGGCTACGGCTACGGCGGCGGCTATGGCTACCCCTACGGCAGCGGTTACGGCTACGGCGGTGGCTATGGCTACCCCTACGGCGGCTACGGCTACCCTACGGTGGCTGTGGCTATTGGCGGCTACGGCGGCTACGGTTACGGCGGCTACGGCTACGGCGGCTACGGCTACGGCGGCAATCGGTACTACGGAAATCGGTCCTACGGCGGCCATCGGTACTACGGCAATCGGTACTCCCACAATCGGTACTACGGCGGCCATCGGCGTCATCATTACTACGATCGGTACTAAGTTGACGTAGAAACTTAGACCGCTGAGCTGGCGCTAGTTTCGTGCATGCGCGTTTTCTTGCGCTTCGAATCCGGTGGCAG
>JBKPBJ010000327.1:0-3647 GCA_046726875.1 Verrucomicrobiota bacterium | reverse complement strand
TGGATTGGTCGGAAAGGAGATCGGGCGATCTCAATGGAGCGGTGACCATTCCGCCAGAGGCGTTTCAAGGGACAACGGAAAACAACATCGGCTTTCAACCGGGTGATAGCATCACGTTGCGCGATCTCCTTTATGCCGCGCTTGTGCAATCTGACAATATCGCTGCGTACACATTGGCGTATCACGTTGGTTCGCAGTTGGGATCGGTTGAGGCCGGTGCGAAATTGACGCCGGCGGACATGTTCGTCGCTCAGATGAATGCGCTGGCGAAGCAGTTGAAGATGGAGCGCACGCGTTTTGTCAATCCGCACGGCATCGATTGGAAGGTGAAACCGCTGCCATATTCGACAGCGGAAGACATGGCGCGTTTGACGCGATACGCGATGAACAAGCCGAGCTTCCGCTTTTATGTGTCGCAAAAGGAACGCCAGATTTCATTCAATCGCCAGGGTCGTCAGCTGAATTACGTGCTTCGTAATACAAACGAGCTTCTCGGCAAAATGGGGATCGACGGTGTGAAGACGGGCCAATCATCGCGAGCGGGCCAGTGCTTGATTCTGTACGCGAATCGGGAGTCGGAAGTCGTTAGGCAAGGGCAGATGGAAACAGTGTATCCGCGCCACCTGATGGTCGTGCTCCTGGGCAGCGCGAACCGATTTGGCGAGGGCGCAGCGCTGATGCAACGCGGCTGGCAGTTGTACGATCAATGGGCGGCTGCGGGGCGGATGGCTGATCCAAAGAAGTTCCTCTGATTAGCCATTGCGAAATGAGCGCACGGATTCGCGGCCTCGCTGCCTGGGCACGGCGAACTGGAGACCGCCGCTCCTTGAACTTGCGAAGATGAAGCCGCGCATTGGCGTGCTGACCAGCGGTGGCGACTGTCCCGGCCTTAATGCGGTTTTACGTGCGGTAGTGCTCGCAGCGGACAAGCTTGGTTGGGAAGTAGTTGGTTTTCGTGACGGATTTGAAGGGCTGCTACCCCCTGGCAATCACGTCATTCTCGACCGGCAGGCTGTGAACGGAATCATGGCGCTGGGCGGGACGATTCTCGGTACCACCAATCGGGGCCATTTCGTCGCGAAAGTGGGCGCAGGCGATCGGACAATCGTTCCCGCAAAGATCATTGCAGACGCCAGAAAGATCTTGGAGGACCTCCGGGTGAAAGCGTTGATCGTTGTTGGGGGCGACGGGTCGCTGGCGACTGCGCAACAATTGCAGGAGGCCGGCATCAACTGCATAGGCGTACCGAAGACGATCGATAACGATCTCGAAGCGACGGCGACCACGTTCGGGTTCGATTCTGCAGTTGACGTCGTCGTCGACGCGCTCGACCGCTTGCACACCACCGCAACCAGTCATCGGCGCGTCATTGTCGTCGAAGTCATGGGACGGCACGCCGGGTGGATCGCGTTGCAGGGCGGTATCGCCGGCGGCGCGGACGTCATTTTAATTCCCGAAATCCCGTTCGATTACGGCGGGATCGCTGGCGTGATCAAGGCGCGCGAAGCAGCCGGTTACCTTGGCACTGTCGTCGTGGTTGCGGAAGGGGCGCGACCTAAATACGGCCAACAAGTGAAACGAGATGTAAAAGGTGGCGAGTTTCGGCTGGGCGGAATAGGCGAAATTGTCGCGCACGAAATCGCGAAGCGGACTGGCAAAGAAACGCGTTGTTGCGTGCTTGGCCATCTCCAGCGCGGCGGCGCTCCTACGACGCTCGACCGAATTCTTGCGACACGTTTCGGAGTTAAGGCTGTTCAGTTAGCGAACGAGGGTCACTTCGGTACAATGGTGAGTTATCAAAATTACCAGGTGCGCCATGTGCCTATCGCTGAAGCAGTCAATCGCCTGAAGCTTGTTCCACCTAACGGCGAGCTGGTGCAAACCGCGCGCGACGTCGACATTTCCTTCGGTGATTGATTTCTGTTATGTCTCAATGACGCAAAATGCTGCGCACGCACAAAGCACCAGCTCGGTGCTGATGATCCGCCCAGGCCGGTTTTATCCCAATCCGGAAACGCTGGCAGATAATGCGTTCCAACGTGATGCCAATTGCCGCTCAGATGTGTTGACGCTGGCGGCGAGAAAAGAATTTGACGCAGCCGTACAGAGGCTGCGCGCGGCTGGGGTAAACGTGCATATCTTTGAAGACACAGCTGAGCCTGAAAAGCCGGACGCGGTTTTCCCCAACAACTGGATTTCGATGCATCACGATGCGCGCATCGCGCTTTTCCCGATGTACTCAGCCCTGCGGCGACCCGAGCGTCGGCAGGACATCGTCGAGGAACTGCGTAGGCACTACCGGGTCACCGAGGTGATCGATTACTCGGCGTTCGAGGATGAAGGTTGCTACCTGGAAGGCACAGGCAGTCTCGTGTTCGATCACCCGAACAAATTTGCATACGTCTCGCTCTCAAATCGTTCCAATCCAAAGCTGATCCAACGCTTTGCCGATGATTTCAGTTACGAGCCGGTCACCTTCACCAGTGTCGACTCCAATGGCCAGCCGATCTATCACACCAACGTGATGATGTGTGTCGGAACGGGCTTCGCGATGGTTGCTCTGGAGATGATTCCGAACAAGGCCGAGCGGCAACAGGTGCGAGCGCGCTTGAAGAAGACCGGAAAGGACATCGTGGAGTTATCGGCAGATCAGATCGCGAATTTCGCCGGTAATGCCATCGAACTACACAGTAAGGGCGGCGAGAAACTGCTGGTGCTTTCCAGCCGCGCCGCTCGAGCATTGACTGAAAAACAACGCGAAACGCTGGCCCGCTACGCGTCGCTAGTGCCGCTTGAACTTTCTACGATTGAACTTGGCGGCGGGAGCGCCCGCTGCATGATCGCGACCATTCACCTGCCGACGCGGTTGTAGCGGCGCTGATCGCCGAAACGCAACGCGACGTGATCGAACTCGCATGCCCAGGCTTTGCAGAATTGAATAACGAGAACCTTGCGCATGATTTCGCTGCATTGGGCATTGGTTCCAGGCTTTGGAGACGGGTCAATGAAAGGCTCGACTTTCTTGCGGAAATGATGTAGAAAGCTGCCCTCCATGCCCAGCACAGACGCAGTCTCACATCAGGACTTGGTAGTGTGCACGTGCGGACAACAGGAATATACAGCCCGCGACGTGTTTGACGCAGCGATTTTCAGGGGCGAATTCGAAGATAAATGGCAGAAGTTTCTCCGTCACGTGGCAGCGGAAGAGCGTGCAGACGAATTGGAATTGGAGTTGGACGAGTCGGCAATTTCCGCTGCGGCAGAAGAGTTTCGTTACCAGCATGATCTGATCACGGCGGAGGAGACAGAAGCGTGGCTGGCAAATCGCGGCCTCACATTGGACGACTTCAGCGATTACTTTGCTCGTCAATATTGCGCCAGTGCAGTTCTTGAAGGCCTTTGTCCTGAGGAAATCGGATATAACTC
Organism: Verrucomicrobiota bacterium; assembly: GCA_046726875.1. Taxonomy (GTDB): domain Bacteria; phylum Verrucomicrobiota; class Verrucomicrobiia; order Chthoniobacterales; family UBA10450; genus Udaeobacter. The sequence continues at coordinate 221 of JBKPBJ010000327.1, read as the reverse complement.
CGCAGATCCGGAGCTGCGCGAGTTGTTCGTGGCGGGATTGATTCTCTCAGGGGAACTCGAGGAAATGACCAGCAAACTCATGTGGCGTCTGGCCGCGCGCTGCGCCGGAGCGGAACTGACTTCAGATGCCGTTGCGACTGAAGAACGGAGCTTTTTTAAACGCAATTCGATAACCCGAGCAGAACTTGAAGAATGGCTGGAAACAGTCGGGCGCGATGCGC
>JBKPBJ010000326.1:0-7786 GCA_046726875.1 Verrucomicrobiota bacterium | reverse complement strand
TGATGTCGCTGTCACGGTGCCAATTCACGAAGGCCGACAGTATTTTTTTGGAAACATCACGTTCAGCGGTCAGACGGTTTACGGTTCGGAGGCGCTCCGTGGCCAGATATCAGATCTCCTCCAACGCCCTTACACCGATGTTCGGGTCGAGGACATTCCACGTCGTCTGGAAGCATATTTCAAGGCGCGCGGTTATTATGATGTCAAAGTAGTGGCCGACGGCGCACCGGACGTGGCAATGAATGGCCGCGTTCCCGTACACATTGTGGTTTCACCGGGGGCTGTTTATCACTTCGATGGTGTGACTGTTACCGGGCTGCGTCGACTGCATCCCAGTTTTGTGACAAAACGGTTCACCAGATTAGAGGGCAAAACGTACAGTCCTGATGTTCTAGACGAGCGGTTTCGGACGCTCATGAAGACTGGCCAGTTCAACTTGCTTCAGATCAAACCGGTCCCAGTCGATGGACATTTGTTGCGGCTCGACATCTCGGCAGAGGAGGCCAAAAGCAAGGAACTTGGTTTTTGGGTCGGATTCGACACTTACGAAGGGGCACTCGCCGGCGTGCAAGTCGGCGATCGCGATCTGTTCGGCTACGGCCGTCCGCTCACCGCAACTATTGAGGTCTCGCAACGCAGCTATCGAGGCGAAATTTTATATGAGGACCCGTTTTTCTTTGATACAGATTTTGTTTTCACAGCGCGAGCATTCGCTCTGACGTTTGATTACGATGGGTACACAAAATTTGAACTGGGTGGACGATTCGAGCTCAGCCGCAAAATTACCAAATACGACGAGGCGTCGCTGACGTTTTCGGCGCGTCATGTGCAGATCACCGACTCACAGATAAGGCCGAGTTTTCTTCTTGGACCAGAGAATTACCAGGTAGACACGATCGGGCTCACTAACACACTTGATTTGCGTGAGAGCCCGTACGTGAACCCGCGCGGATTTCTCGTCGGTAACACCTTTGACGTCGCTTCGAGCGCATTGGGAAGTGATATCGAATTTATCCGCGGTACGATGCGAGTTGGTTACTATCTTCCATTTGGACCCAAACCGCTCACGCCGGGTGTCGTTGAAGATCAACCCGCCGGCACTCCTTTTCAGCGTTGGTTCCGCCAATCGTCAATCGCGTTCGGTGCGCGTGCCGGCATTATTCATTCGCTCACCGACAGTGGCTCCGACGAGGCAACTGCCATTCCCATCGACGAACGTTTTTTCAATGGCGGCGCCACGACCGTGCGCAGCTTCGGCGAGCGCGATCTCGGCCCGCATGATAATCATGGTCATCCGGTCGGCGGAGAATTTTTTACGGTCTTCAACGTGGAATACACGTTCCCGATTTTCGGCGAACTCCAGGGCGCGGTGTTTACTGACGCTGGCAATCTGTTGCCGACCTCTGAAGATGTTGGCCTGAACGATATGCGTTACGCCATCGGCGCTGGTCTGCGTTACAAACTGCCGGTCGGCCCGATTCGCCTCGACTACGGTGTGAATCCCGACCCGCACGAGTTCGAAGATTTCGGCGCGTTTCATTTCAGTTTCGGTTTCGCGTTTTGACTGAGGTGACGCAGACAATCCTGTCTGCGTGAGTGTTTCGCGCCAAAGGCGGCATTCTCACCGGAAACCTGGGGCAGCGCCCCAGGGAATCTGAATCGCCGCGCAAAACAAAAGCGCTGAAAGCGCGATTCAATTAGCTCGTCCGTCGTGGCCTTGAGTCCTGCTTTCAGCGCTCAGGCAGCTTTGGACAACCTCAAACCTGGGGCGCTGCCCCAGGCCTTCGATGACAGTGCGCCTTTGGCGCGAAGCAGATTCTCCGCGTAGAGGAATGTTAATTTGCGCAGTGAACGCTTGCAGGCAGGATTGCCTGCGTCGAGATGAGAGATCAACAATCGCTCGGTGACACGCCACCGGAAGAATTTCGCAAACAGTTGCATGAACTCGCGGACTGGATTGCGGATTTTCGCGAACACATGGAGCACCTGCGCGTTGCGCCCAACGACAAACCCGGCGCGATTCGCGCGAAGCTTCCGAAATGCGGGCCCGACGAAGGCGAACCGTTCGAGAAAATCCTCAGTGACGTCGATCGCATTATCGTTCCGGGAATGGTGCATTGGAGTCACCCGATGTTTCTCGGTTACTTCGGCTGGACCAGCACTGCGCCGGGAATTCTGGGCGAGATTCTAAGCACGCCGCTAAACGTGAACGCGATGACGTGGCGCACGTGTCCAGCCGCGACCGAGCTTGAAACAGTTGTGATCGACTGGCTACGACAATGGGTCGGTTTGCCTGATGAATTCGGCGGCGTGGTTTACGACACAGCGTCGGTTGGGATCATGCACGCGCTGGCGGTCGCGCGCGAAGAAGCTGCGCCAGCCACGAGAAGACTTGGCCTGACTGATCGAGATCTCCCGCGTTTTCGTATTTACACTTCCGACCAGGCGCACAGTTCGACCGAGAAAGCAGCGATCGCCCTCGGGCTCGGCGAGGAAAACGTGATCCGCATGCCAAGCGACGATCAATTCCAAATGGACGTAAACTCGTTAGGCCAAGCCATCGCGGAAGATCGACACAAACGTTTTCAACCGATGGCGGTGGTCGCAACGGTCGGAACAACTTCGACGGCGAGTGTCGATCCGATTTCTGACATCGCGAAGATTTGCCGGGAAGATAAAATGTGGCTGCACATTGACGCAGCGTACGGCGGAGGGTTCGCGATGGTGCCGGAGTATGAATGGGTTAGCAATGGCTGGAAGTTGGCCGATTCCATTGCAATCAACCCTCATAAAACGGTTTTTGTGCCTCTCGATTTCAGTGTGCTTTTGGTTCGCGATCTCAAACGATTGCGTCGCGTGTTCACGCTGGTGCCGGAATATTTGCGCGGCGACACGGTCGAGGCGGAAAAAAATTACATGGACTACGGGATCCAGCTTGGCCGAAGATTCCGCGCGCTCAAAGCGTGGGTGATCTGGCGGTCGTTAGGCCGGGCCGGAGTTGTTGCCCGCCTGCGGGAACAGATTCGTCTGGCGAACCTGCTCGCCGACTGGATTAAAAAGGACGATCGCTTCGAGTTGGCTGCCCAACCCAGCATGGGGGTAGTGTGTTTTCGTTTTATTGGAGCCGCGGCGCCCTCGCCGCGCCCGGGCACAACGGCGCGAGGGCGCGCGGGCTCCATCGAGCGCATCGATAGGATCAACAGCGACATTGTAGAGCGAATCAACGCCTCCGGACGCGCGTATGTTACGCAGACCAAATTGCGCGGCCGAACAGTAATCCGGATCGGCTTCGGCAACGTGCTCACCACGGAAAAGCATCTCCGCATAGCGTGGGATTTAATTAGGAAAACGGCAGAAGCTGCTCAACCAAAATCCCAAATTACAAAACCCAAATCCCAAACAAATTTCAAAGGGCCAAATCCCAAACGATCAGAGCGCGATTGATTTGAAATTTGGAGCCTGAGATTTGCTTGGGTATTGGAGCTTGGGTTTTGGCCGTTTCCCGTCGGATTTGCGGCGGGCATTCGCTACCGCTAAATATTCGCCGTTATGATGAAGTAACTGCGCAGGCACCGGGACTGGCTCATGATCGTGATCGCGATCCTGGCGATTCCCTTCATTTTCTATTTCGTGCAACGCCCGGATTACGGCGCGATAGGCAGGGACCACTTTGCTCGCATCTACGATCGAAATGTTTCGATACTGGAAGCGCAACAAATTGCGCACCTTCTAAGTCTGGCGCAGGCCCTTGGCATGTCTGATTTTGTGGGAACAATGACGGCAGGGGCGGGGTTAAACCAAAATCAGGCCGCGTTCCAATTCGTTGTTAACCTGCTTGTCCTGCGGCATGAAGCGGCACGGCTGGGCCTACGCCCGAGTGCTTCGGAGATTGCCGATGTCGTGCGAAAGCTGCCAGCGTTCCAGGGCGATTCAGGGTTCGATATCAATAAGTTCAATGATCTTGTACAAAACGCGCTGGCGCCGCTGGGGCTTGCTGAAGAGCACATCGAACAGCTCGTGCGCGATCAGATTTGCTTGGACGAAATCCAAAAGCTTCTCGCGGCCGGCGTTTCACTTCCCAAGAGCGAATTGGATGAAAATTTTCAGCGCGGCTACGACAAACTTTATGTCAGCGTGATTCGGTTTCGCTCTGGCGATTTCGATAAGGACATTAAGATCAACGACGAAGATGTGCAGAAGTATTACGACGCGCACAAAGCGGAGCTAAAAACCGACGAGAAACGCAAGGTCGAGTTTGTTCAACTGACGCTGAATGAGGAGGAGAAGAAGTTGGTGGGCCGAGAACGGATCGAGGCGTTACAGAAGCTGGCCGATCGCGCGACCGACTTCACGCAGGCGGTGCTGGAAAAGGACGCGGATTTCAAGCAGGCGGCTGCGAAATTTCAACTGCCAGTGCACGAGACCGGCGAATTCACTGCGGCCGATCCCGATCAGCAGTTGAAAGGCGATCGACAGCTTGGCGCCGCGGCTTTCAAGTTGTCGGCACAGCAGCCGCACAGCGATGCTATCCAGGTGGCGGATGGATTTTATATTTTACATTTAACCGGAAAGACCGAGTCACGGCCGCTCACGCTCGAAGAAGCGAAACCGAAAATCGCAGACACGTTAAAGAAGACGCGGGCGCGCGAGTTAATGTCGACCAAAGCCGCGGAGCTGGTGCAACAACTCCGCGAAGCGAAAAAATCTGGTCAACCGCTTGAAGCAGCGATCCAGAAAGCGGGCGTAAAACCTGAGAACCTCCCGGCGTTTTCCTTGATCGAAGAAGAATCGGAAAAATCCGAAGCCAACGAGCAGAAACAACAGTCGCCTGAGCTTCTCACGCTTAAAGACGCGGTGGCATTGCTGAATCCCGGTGACGTTACCGATTTTGTGCCTTCTGGAACGGATGGACTTATTGCGATTTTGGAAAAGCGAGAGCCTCTCACGGAAGCGAGTGCCGGGGAGAAAAAGACAACATTCGAAACGAGAATCCGTGAGAACAAGGAGCGCATCGTTCTTGTCGAATGGTTGCGCGACCGGCAGCAAGCAGCAGGCTTGGAATTTAAGAAAAGTTGAGCGCGAGTGTGCAGAGCGGCGACGCCGCGACGAAATCATCGTCGTTCTCGTGGTCGTCGTCCCCGTAATCGGGAAGGACGGTGAATTGAGGACGAGAAGGAGGACGAGGACGAATGCCGCAGAAGAGTACCGATGAAATTTTTGACGACGCCAGCGGCGACCTTGCCATCGGCGATTTGGACAGCGCAGTCCAGAAATACCGGCGCTGCGTTGAGCTTGATCCCGATTTTTTCGATGGCTGGCACGCGCTCGGGATGGCGCTGATGAAGCTCGGGCGATTCGAGGAAGCCATCGAAGCCGGCAAAAGAGCGGTAGAGTTGCGGCCTAACGACCAGATCGGCTGGACAAGTCTTTCGCTGTTTTACAATCGCGCCGGCAACATCAAGGAAGCGGAAGCCGCTGGCACGAAAGCAAAAATCCTGAGCTGGGGCGGTAAAGTGGCGAGGGAATAACGCCGCGCCTCACTTTTTTGTGTTCACCGGGTGCGTGCTGATCACGCGAGATTTGTCGTCGGGTAACAATTCACATTCGCCTTCCGCTCTCAGCCAAACGCGATAAATAGTGTCGCGCCTTTTCCGACTCACCAAATATTCACACGTTTGTCCGCCGGGCGGACCATCGTTGAACCATCAGGAACGTTGAACGCCTTTTTGAATTCCGGCATGTTCGCGAGCGGCCCATTCACGCGAAACTGCGCAGGCGAATGCGGATCGGTGGTGAGCCGCAACTTTTGATCTTCGTCGCGAATCTTGGAGCGCCAGATCGCGGCGAAGGACAGGAAGAAGCGTTGCTCCGGTGTAAGGCCGTCGATCTTTTTGCTGCGCTCCTCGGGATGCTTGTCGAGCGCCTTCTGCAACGCGGCATAAGCAAGCTTCACGCCTCCGATGTCTGCGATGTTCTCGCCTTGTGTGAGTTCGCCATTCACATGCTGGCCCGGCAAGGGCTCGTACGCGGAATATTGATCAACCACCGCTTTGCGCCGCTTGTTGTATTCGTCCGCTGATTTCTTAGACCACCAGTCGCGCAGGTTACCGTCAGCATCGAACTGCCGCCCCTGGTCATCGAAGCCGTGCGTCATTTCATGGCCGATGACCGCACCGATTGCTCCATAGTTCACAGCATCATCTGCGTTCGCGTAGAAGAACGGCGGCTGCAAAATGCCGGCTGGAAACACGATCTCGTTCATGGTCGGCTGATAATACGCGTTTACGGTCGGCGGCGTCATTCCCCAGTCGGTGCGATCGACCGGTTTGCCGATCTTCTGCAGGTCGCGATCGGCTTCAAACTTGTTGGCGCGAACGCTGTTCAAAACAAACGGGCCCCGGTCGATCTGCAGCATTGAATAGTCGAGCCATTTGTCGGGATAACCGATCTTAACGTTCATGGCCGCGAGTTTCTTGAGCGCTTCCTTTTTCGTTGGCTCGTCCATCCAATCGAGCGTTTTGATTCGGTCGGCCAGCGCCTCCTTTAAATTGTTGACGAGCTCGAGCGCGCGCTCTTTCGCCTGGGCTGGGAAATTAAAACCGACGTATAGTTTGCCAAGCGCATCCCCGATGTCACCGTCCTCCGAAGTGACCACTCGTTTCCAGCGCGGCTTGTCCTGCTGGGTTCCGCGCAGGATTCGCTGGTTAAAATCAAAATCTTCGCTGACGAAATCTTTGGAAAGATACGGTGCGGTCGCGTTGATCAGATTCCAGCGCAGGTACGCCTTGCAATCGTCCAGCGGTGCAGATTTGAACAAATTGTTTGCCGCCTTGAAAAATTCCGGCTGATGCACGTTCACATCGCGCGGCTCCAGCAGGTTGATCGCGTTGAAATAATCGCTCCAATTCCAGTCCGGCGTCAGGTCCTGCAGCTGGCGCACGCCCATCTTGTTGTAATTCTTGATCGGGTCGCGCAGCTCCACGCGCGTGCGCGATGCTTCCGCCAGTTTTGTTTCCAGCGCCATGATCTTCTTTGCGTCATCGGCCGCTTTGTCCGCCGGCTCGCCTAACAAGGTCAGCATCTTGGTCACGTGAGCGATGTACTTCTCCCGCTTTTGTTTCATGTCGGCGTCCTGCTTTGTGTAGTAATCGCGGTCCGGCATGCCGAGTCCGCCCTGCACCGCCTGGGCGATGTCGTGCGTGCTGTCCTTCGCGTCCTGACCCGAGCCAAAATTGAAGAATGGATTGATGCCGATGCTGTGCAGGTGCGCGATCTCCTTCAGCGCATCCTGCCGATCTTTCATTGCATTGATTTTCTGGAACTCCTCCGTCAGGGGCGTTGTGCGCGCGGCTTCGACCGCCTTTTCGTCCATTCCGCTCGCGTAGTAGTCGCCGACTTTCTGTGTTTCCGGCGCGAGCTTCGGGTCGACCGGCGTTTGCGACGCCTTTTCAGCGATGGTGTGCAGCGCGTCGTTATTGCGCTCGATCAGCTCATTGAACGCGCCCCATCGGGAATATTCCGGCGGGATCTCCGTGTGTTTGATCCAGCTGCCATTGGCGAACAGAAAAAAATCGTCGCCCGGTTTTACGGATGAATCCCTGTTATTGGCATCGAGCGGTGCCGAAGTTTGCTCGGTCTGTCCCTTGGGCGGCGCAGCAACGGCGGAAAACGCACAAACAACCGAAGTGATGAAAGTGATGAATGATTTCATGATTTAGAAACAGAATGAGATCAGTGGTTCCATTGTTGATGCGGATTAGACCTTCCACATGCGCTTCCGTTGAAC
>JBKPBJ010000325.1:0-3285 GCA_046726875.1 Verrucomicrobiota bacterium | reverse complement strand
AATCCAACCGCGACCGGCAAATCGCTGACCGATCGAACACGTTTCACCAGCGCTTCAGCATCGCGTGTCATTTTATCGCGCTCGCCCGTTACGCCGGCGCGCGAAATCGCGTAGATGAATCCGTGCGCTTGCAGCGCGATGCGCGCGAGCCGTTTGTCCGAAGTGGTTGGCGCGACTAGAAAAATCGGATCCAGTTCGTGTCGAAGCAGGTTCTGAGTCCACGACTCGGCTTCCTCGGGAATCAAATCTGTTACGAGCACAGCGTCGATCCCGGCCTGCCTCGCTGCAGCTACGAGTTGTTTCTGTCCAAATTGCAGCAGCGGATTGAAATAACTAAAGAGGACGATGGGTACATCGATGTGCGGCCTGACGTTCTTCGCGCAGGAGAGCGCGTCGTGCACGGTCACGCCGTTTCGCAGAGCCCGTTCAGACGCGCGCTGAATCACTTCCCCATCCGCGACCGGATCGCTGAACGGCACGCCTAACTCGATGATGTCTGCGCCCGCCTTCGCTAGTTCGATTAACAAGCGCTCGGTAGTTGCAAGATCAGGATCACCTGCGGTGATGAATGGGATGAAACCACCGCGTCCTGAGCGCTTCAGTTCGCGGAATTTTTCTTCAATTCGGCTCATTCGCCTTGCAATTCCGCAACAAGCTGAACGTCCTTGTCGCCGCGGCCGGAGAGGTTCACAATGATGGCATCGCCGGGCGGCAGCTCGCGCGCGACGTGAATCGCAGGCAGAATGGCATGTGCCGTTTCCAGCGCAGGAATGACTCCTTCCAGTTTTGCGCAGAGTCGAAGCCCTTCGAGCGCTTCTGCATCGCTCGCGTGCGTATATTCGGCGCGCCCGCTGTCATGAAGGAACGCGTGCTCAGGGCCGATTGCCGAGTAGTCGAGGCCTGCTGAGATGGAATGCGTCGTGGCGATCTGACCGTTCGTGTCCTGAAGCACGTACGACATTGTGCCCTGAAGAACGCCCACGCGCCCGCCGCCGCTTTTTTCCCCGCTGTGAAACCTGGCAGCATGTTTGCCTAACGAATTGCCATAGCCACCAGCCTCTACACCGATCAATCGCACGCCTTCATCTGCGATGAATGGATGAAACAAGCCAATCGCATTCGACCCGCCGCCGACGCATGCAACAAGCGCGCGCGGCAACTTGCCTGTTACGGACAAAATTTGTTCGCGCGCTTCGCGTCCGATGACGCTCTGAAATTCGCGTACCAACAGGGGGTACGGATGCGGTCCAAGCGCGCTGCCCAGGAGGTAGTAAGTGTCGTGGACATTCGTCACCCAATCACGTAGCGCCTCGTTGATAGCGTCCTTCAGCGTGCGTGTGCCTGCATTTACAGTGATCACATTAGCGCCCAGCAATCGCATGCGGAAAACGTTGAGCGCCTGCCTGCGCAGATCTTCCGCGCCCATGTAGATCACACAACGCAATCCTAGTAATGCGCACACCGTTGCCGTCGCGACGCCGTGCTGCCCCGCCCCGGTCTCGGCAATTACCCGAGCCTTGCCCATGCGCCGTGCAAGCAGCGCCTGGCCGACGGCGTTGTTGATCTTATGCGCGCCTGTATGCAGAAGGTCTTCACGCTTCAGGTAAATTTGTGCGCCACCGGCATGTGCAGTCAGCCGCTGCGCGTGAAACAACGGCGTGGGTCGGCCGCAGTAATCGCGCAGCAGCATATTGAGTTCGCGCCAAAAATTCGAGTCATCGCGAGCGCGGAGGAATTCACTCGTTAAGTCCTCTAGCGGCGCGACCAATGTTTCCGGAACGTAGCGGCCACCGAACTTGCCCCAATGTCCATGTGCGTCCGGTTCGCTCGATGTGATCATAAATACTGTGTCATGTTGAGCGAAGCGCTGTAATGAAATGCGGAGCATGAGGCCAGGCTTTCAAACATCTCTGGCCTATTGCTATGAGTTTCATTTAAAAAATGATCCGAGATCCTTCGCTTCGCTCAGGATGACATTGTGCGGGTTGGCTTGTGAGTCGATGTCGCGCGTACCGAGCGTTCTGCCGCTCGCACAGCGCCGATAAATTCTTTGAGCGCACGATGATCTTTCACGCCAGGCGCGCTTTCTATCCCGCTACAAACGTCGACCGCGTGGGGCGTCACCGCGGCGATCGCTCTACCAACATTTCGTGCGTTCAAACCGCCGGAGAGAATCAGGAATCGCGTAAACGGCAGCGTTGCCCGCGCGGCAGACCAATCACAGGTTTCGCCGGTGCCGCCCCGGAGCTTTGGGTGATACGCATCTACGAGCACGTCGCAATCAAAAAATGCCGTTGCATGTTCGGGGTGAAATCGCGCATCGGTTCTGAGCGCCCGGATCACACGAAAGTCGCGCGCCAATTCACTGCACGCCTCGGGTGTTGTTTCTCCATGTAATTGAACGCAGCGGATGCCGGCGAGTTTGGCGCTCTTGTCAATTTCTCCTGCGTCCGCATCGACGAAAACGCCGACCGCGCAGGTTTCAACTGGGAGCACGTTCAAGATTCGACGAACGGCGGCAGGCTCAACGTAACGTGGACTTTGCGGATAAAAATTGAACCCAATCATGTCCGCACCGAGTTCAACACACGCACGCGCGTCGTTCTCATTCGTCACACCGCAGATTTTGATTTGTATCCCATTGGAACGATTGGCTGTAGCCACGGCGCTGTGCGCCGTCCTGAATCCGGCCGGACCGGCCACAGGCCGCTGGCTACAACTAATTTGTAGAGACGACTGATCTTGTGCACCAGCGATGAAATCACGCAGAGCCGCTTCGGGATCGCTCGCGCGCATCAGCGCTTCGCCAATGAGAAAGCCCCGGAAGCCAAGCGACTGAAGGTGGCGCACAGATTCCACATTTTGTAAGCCGCTCTCGCTAATCATGATTCGATCTCGGGGAGCTTCGGCGATCAAACGTTCGCTCGTCTCCAAGGAAGTTCGAAACGTCCCCAGATCGCGATTATTGACTCCGATAATCCTCGCGCCGGTCCTTACCGCGCGACGCATCTCTTCCGACGTGTGCACTTCGACAAGAGCATCCAGACCGAGTTCGTCCTCAGCGAGTCCGCGCAGCTTTGACAATTCAGCATCATGAAGCACGGCTGCGATTAGCAATGCAGCATCCGCGCCGGCGATGGCTGTTTCGTAAAGCTGCATCGCATCAATGATAAAATCCTTGCGCAACAGCGGAAGGCCCGTGCTGGCCCGGATTGCGCGAAGATCAAGAATCGAGCCTCCAAAATATTCTTCATCTGTCAGGACTGAGATGGCGCAGGCGCCACC
>JBKPBJ010000324.1:0-3794 GCA_046726875.1 Verrucomicrobiota bacterium | reverse complement strand
CGGTGTGAACGCAAACTCAAGAATTCGACCCGCTGCGAAGTTCTTTTTCGACGGCGACAGGAAGTTTTTCGTCAAAGGAGTCACCTACGGTCCGTTCAAACCGGATACGGATGGAAATTATGTCGGCCGACCTGAACAGGTGGATGCCGATCTGGCGCTGATGCACGAGGCAGGCTTGAATATTGTGCGGGTTTATCATTCGCCGCCGCGCTGGTTCCTCGATCGTTGCGCTGCCGCGGGGATCCGCGTTCTGGTGACGCTTCCCTGGGAAAAACACATCGAGTTTCTACGTGAACGATCCACACGTAAGCAGATCGCCGAAAATGTCCGCGCCGCCGTTAAGAGGCACGCCGGGCATCCGGCGATCTTCGGTTACCTGGTCGGCAACGAGATCTCCAGCACGATGGCGCGCTGGCTCGGCACGCGTCGAGTGATTGAATTCGTTGAGGAACTAATTCAAATCGGGCGCGGAATCGATCCGGATGCGCTCTTTTCATATGCCACGTATCCCCCGACAGAATATCTGCTCCCGCAGAATGCCGATTTTTCCTGTTTCAACGTTTATCTTCATAACCAGCGCGATTTTGAAGGTTATCTGCTGCGGTTACAAAATCTCACCGGCGAACATCCGCTTATTCTTGGTGAGTTCGGGATGGACACATTCGGGCATTCGCAGGAGGAGCAGGCCGAAATGCTTGGCTGGCACATCGACAGCGTGGTGAAATGCGGTCTCGCCGGAACGATTCTTTTCACCTGGACGGATGAATGGTTCACCGGTGGTCAGGAGATTACCGACTGGGCATTTGGTATCGTGACGCGCGAGCGCAAGCCCAAGAAGGCGTTCTACACCATTCAAGGCAAGCTCGGGCGAAACGATTCGACTTCGCCTCATCTTCCGTTGCCCAAGGCGCCATTCGTATCGATCATTGTTTGCTCGTACAACGGCGGGCGCACTCTTGCTGCGTGCCTCGATTCGTTAGGCAAACTGAATTATCCCGCTTACGAAGTCATTCTCGTCGATGACGGTTCAACCGATGACACCTCTTACGTGGCCGCGCAGTTTTCGTGGGTACGCTACATTCATCAGACCAATCACGGGTTGAGTCACGCTCGCAATACCGGGGCAGCCGCCGCCAAGGGCGAAGTGTTGGCCTACACCGATTCGGACTGCATGGCAGATCCCGATTGGCTATACTATCTGATTGGGACTCTTGTAAGTGGCGACTACGCCGGAGTGGGTGGCCCGAACATCACTCCGCCGGCACAAAATTGGATTCAAGCATGCGTTGCAGCAGCGCCCGGCGGTCCAAATCATGTTCTGCTTACCGACAAGGTGGCTGAACACATTCCCGGTTGTAACATGGCCTTTTACCGCTGGGCCTTTGAAGGCGTGGGCGCGTTTGATCCCGAATATCGCAAGGCGGGTGACGACGTTGATTTTTGTTGGCGAGTTCAGCAGGCTGGCTGGGTGATTGCCTTCAGTCCGACCGCGATCGTCTGGCATTATCGACGGTTCACTCTGCGAGCTTTTCTGAAACAGCAGGATGGTTACGGCGAAGCGGAGTCTTTGCTGCGTTTCAAACATTTGATTTTTTTCGGCCCGACCGGCACAGCGAAATGGCGCGGTCAAATCTATGGCGCGACGCGCTTCAGCTGGTTTGTTAATCGGCCTGTTATTTATCACGGGATTTTTGGTGAAGGATTTTTTCAATCGATTTATCCCGCGCCGCAATCAGACGTCGCCGCATACCTCAGCAGCATCGAATGGTTTGCGCTGACGATTTTTCTTTTTGGCCTTGGAATTTTTCTGCCTGGGCTGCGCATTGTTCCGTACCTGATGCTGGGCGGCACTTTTTGCGTGGCGCTTTCGTACATGGTGCGGGCGCGGATCGAACCAAAATTCGATACGGTACACGCGCGCCTGCTGGTCATGATCCTGGCGTTTGTGCAACCGCTCGTGCGCGGATTTTCCCGGTATTTCACCTGGCTGCGTTTTAAACGCACACCGGCAAATGTTGTTCGAAAGCACGAGCATTTGCCCGAACGCGCTCGCTCGCGAGGCAGCCTGAATCGTCGCGTATTTTGGAGCGAGCAGGGGAGGGACCGCCATTACTTGTTAGGCGAAATGTTTCGGTTGCTGGACGAAGAAGGTTGGCGCTATTCCACCGACAGCGGCTGGAACGACTGGGACATTCAAATTTACGGCAATTTCTGGTGGAGCATCGCCCTTCAAACCGTCACCGAATATCACGGCGCAGGAAAATGTTTGACCCGTGTTCGGCTTCGCAACCGGATGGTTATTACCATGGTCATTTTCAATCTGATTGCGATAAGCTTGTTGATTTATCGCGAGGTGAACGTTTCTCACGTTGATTTCTGGCCAATCGTTTTCTACGGGGTTGTCCTGGGTTTTCTTGCAACGCAAGCGCGCGCGTTGAAATCGCGCGTAGCTGAACTGGTTGATCTTGCTGCCTTTCGAGCAGGCCTGCAGCGCGTGTTGCGCAAAGGAAAAGCCGTTGCGCCAACAGCGGAGCCGGAACTGGAGGTTGCGGTGAACGCGACGGATCCAGCGTCTCCGCAGCTACCCGGGTAATGAAGGAGTGACGCCTTCCCAGCTGTCATCTTTCGACGGCTGCCCAAGCCGTCGTTCCTTGGTGAAGCGTTTGCGTCAAAACTTCAAACGCACCTTGCCGGTTCCGCGCTCGATCCGGCCAATTCGCTTCGCTCTTAAAATTGAAATGGCGCTTCGTGCATTTCGCTCCGCGACGACTGCCACCATTCCAATGCCCATGTTGAACACCTGGTACATTTCCTCAGGTTGAACCTTTCCATTCTCCTGCAGGACTTGGAAGATCCGCGGGACGCGCCAGCTTTTGGTTTCAATTACGGCGTCACAATTTGGCGGCAAAATCCGAGGCAAATTGTCGATGAGACCACCGCCGGTGATATGAGCGAGCCCTTTGATTACGCCAACGGGAACTTTTGCTAGGAGCGGCTGATAGTTTTTGTGCACCCGCAGCAATTCTTCGCCAACTGTGATTGTCGAGCCAGGTAAACGCGAATTTGGTTTGAGTCGCATTTTCTCGAACAAAATTTTTCGCGCCAGCGAGTAACCATTGGTGTGCGGACCATTTGAACCCAGGCCGAGGACGACGTCGACGGGTTTGATCTTGCTGCCATCAATGATTTTGGTTCGATCCACGACGCCAACGATGCAACCGACGAGATCGTATTCGCCTTTGCGGTACATATCACCAAGTTGCGCCGTCTCGCCGCCGATCAACGCGCATCCAGCGGCGCGACACGCACGGGAAAGGCCGCGAAGTAATTGCTGGAATACGCGGGGCTCAAGTCTTTCGCAGCCGATGTAATCGAGGAAGAAAAGCGGATGCGCACCGAGAACCGCAATGTCGTCGACGCAATGGTTCACCAGATCGGCGCCGACCGTGTCGTGTCGATCTAGCGCGAATGCGATTTTCAATTTTGTGCCGACGCTGTCGGTACTAGAGACAAGAACAGGTTCGCGCATTCCGCGAAAGTCGGCGCGAAACAATCCGCCGAACCCACCAATTTTCCCCAGCACCTGCGGGCCGTGTGTTTGCCTAACGAACGCGCCAATGCCGCGCTTCAGCTTGTTTGCCAGATCGACATCCACGCCCGCGCGCGCATACGCTTTTTTCATGGTCATACGTTGTAGGGCAACCGCTCCGGTTGCCAATTCGTTTTGGCAGGCAAGGCGCCTGGCCTGCCAATCATTTGAGATCGGTGAACAGCGTGGGCTGCGCTTCCTGATC
>JBKPBJ010000323.1:0-7034 GCA_046726875.1 Verrucomicrobiota bacterium | reverse complement strand
ACTACCGCAACTGCGCGGCAACATTTTGCACGACGCGCAGACCGCCGTGCTCATGCGAGAGCATGGGATTAAGGAGATTTACACTCGCGACACCGATTTCCATCGTTTCCCATTCGTTAAGGTGATCGACCCCGTCACCGCATAAATGTCTATCACAAATCACGGACTGACAGCTGTTCTTGCGACTTTTTCGAAACGCAGACCGTTTCGGAGCGGATCGAACCATCATAACCAAGCGTCGAAGTTTTAGACGATTGTTCTGGGGGCGGGGGAACAGCCGCCTTTCATGCCTGTCGTGGTATAAAGCCGCACCCCGGGTTCGTTATGCCGTCGCTGGCGCGACGACGGCCAAGCCGAGTGAAATTTGTTGCCATTGGCTGGAATTTCGTTTACTGGGTTCGGACTTTTAAGATTGTTCTGGGGGGAACAGCCGCCTCTCATTACCTGCTCGGGTGTGGGAGGCGGTCATTTTTTTATCCGTAAATCGGACAAATAATAATGCTCTGACTGAGCCACAAGAGACCGCACTCCGGGATGGAACCGAGGCACGGCTCAATAGGCTACTCGGCCTTAGAAGCTGGCAGCGCTCGTTTGTTTGTTGCCGCCGCTCGTCTGGTGTTGGCCAGTGCTCTGTTGCCTGCTCTGTCCGAAAAGCATAAAACCGCCTTTCGCGTCTTTTTTCGGCTTCAGGTCACGGACTTTGATCTGTTTTTTGGTTTCTTTTCTCTGTGCCATTTTAGGTCTTCTTTGTTGGGTTGTTTGTTGGTGGTCCTGTATCAGTGACACCGAAGGGCACTTGACGCCCGCCCTTAACGTCCTTTTCTGGAATCAAGTCGTCGAGGTGAATCAATTTACCTCTTGTGCGCTTGCGCCTTTTATTTCCTGATTCTGCGGCGGGCGCATTCTTTTTGCTCTTCGGCGTATTCACCTTGGCTCCTGCTGATATCAGCATCCGTGCCAAGTCTCCAACTGAAGGATCAAGGCGGAGACGATCGCTCCGTTTATTGTTAAACCAGAGGCGTTTATGCAGCCAATTATTTTTCTAATCGCCGAAATCGCTACATCCCGCGAAGCGCAATTCCAACCTCATTATTAGGCCGTCTCGCCTCAGATTTAGGCCAATGGTGCTTTATTTTTGGGCATGTCCCGGAGATAGCGGGAGAGAGTCGAACGAGAAATACCGAGTAATCGCGCCGCACGTCTTTGGTTCTGATTTGCTTGATCGTAAACGAATCGGACGTGCTTTTGCATCGCGGATTCGAGTGAGAGGTCAGTACCAAGGTCAGCATCCTGATTATTACCGGAGGGCAGGGGCGCTGGTTTGTCAGTTCTGGATGGCACCTGATCGGGTTTGAGATCGGAAGGGAAAACGACGTGCTCGGGCAGAATTACAGAACCGTTGCAGAAGAGAGTCATCGTCCGCACCGTGTGACTTAGCTCGCGCAGGTTCCCGGGCCATTCGTGCCGAAGCAATTTCTCCATCGCTTCAGGATGAATGGCTGTGATTTGTTTGCCTTCTTTGGCTCCAGTTGCTTGCAATTCCATCGCAATTAATGCCGGCAGCTCTTCCAGCCGTTCTCGAAGCGGCGGAATAAGCAGGGTCAGACCGTTGAGTCGCTGATACAGATCTTCTCGAAGTTTTCCGAGCCGTACCCGTTCTCGCAGAGAACAGTTTGATGCGCACATTATCCGGGCGTTGGAAGTGAGCATTCGTTCAGAACCGAGTCGCTCAAATTCGCCGTACTCCAGGACGCGCAGGATTTTTACCTGTGCGAGCGGACTCATTTCGGAGATTTCATCTAGAAAAAGCGTACCACTGTGGGCGAGTTCAAATTTTCCTTTGACGGTTTGTTGTGCCCCGGTAAAAGCTCCGCGCTCGTGACCAAATAACTGACTCTCGAGCAGTGTGTCACTGATTGCCGAAGCATTAAATGAGATGAATGGCCGATGTGCTCGCGCTGATGAATTATGGATGGCCTGCGCCAACAAGGTTTTGCCTGTGCCAGTCTCGCCGAGCAGTACAACCGGAACGTCCGACTTCGCGGCGAGTGTCGCCAACTGGAGGCAACGCGCCATGGCCTCATTGCTTGTGGTAAGGTCTTCGAGCCTCAACCTGGACGGACGTTCCTTCATCACCAATTATTGCTTCATGTTCTCCCGTAATTGCCGAATCGGTTCGAATGCATATTCAATCAGCGTCCGACCACCAACAATGATGTGCGCGTCGCCCTTCATTCCAACCCGCAAAGGTAGAGCTTGTCCTGTGTGTGAAGAGATTTCATAGCGATCGAGTGATCCTAGCGCAATGAAATGGGAGCCTTCAGTAGTTGTAACAGCCGATGGGCTGATCCAGTCGATCTTTCCAGTTACAGTGCCGTAACGTTGGTAAGGAAAGGCTTCAAAAAAGTAACGGACGCGCTGAGCTACGGCGAGCTTCGGGAGACCGGCTTCGTTTAACGTCATGCGAGCGCGCGGGTTCGAACCTTTCGACGCGAGTTGGCAAAGCACTTGTCCCTGTTGGACGAAACTGCCTACGGTTCGCTGGTCCATGGAAATGACTACTCCCTCGTAGGGACTGCGAACCGTCAACAGATTCTGCTGAGCGTTCTCCAAGTCTTTTTTCAAAGCCCCGATACGTAGCTTTAGCTTTTCAATTTCAGCCTGTTCCTCGCCCTGTTGGCGGGCGTGCTCCGTTTCCATTCGCTCACGATCAAGAGTAACCTGCTGCAAGCTTCTTTGGGCTACGCTCAAATCTTTCTCTGATCCCGCTAAATCCAGCTTCAACTTTATAAGGTCGACCTGCGACTCACCGCCCTCCTTGGCTAGTCTTTCCATTCGTGTAACCAACTCGCGACTGGTCTGCGCGTGGTTCTCGCGAAATTTTACCTCGCTTCTGGCCTGCTCGATCTCTTCGCTTTTGATCCCGAGTTGTGCAGCGTAAGCGCTCTCAGTTCGCTTGAGGCTTGCTTGCTTTGTCTGCAAATCTTCGGTGAGTGTGCGGAATTGTGTATCCCAGCCGCCGATCTCGTCGGAGCGCAGAACAAACAACTCTTCGCCGGTTTTGACAGGTTGGCCTTCCTCCACAGCGACCCGGCTGATTATCGCCTGTCGCGGAGATTGAATCGGATCAGCGCCCGTTGCGGGGATTAGAATGAAGCGGCAATGAACCGTTTCCGGCAATCGCATCACGATGGCAATGAGCAGTGCGAACAGAAAAGCTCCCAGCAAAAGCCAGGCCGTCCATCGGATGATCCACGGCGGCGGCTCCTGAGGCAGCATCTCCGATTCAGCGTCGAGCGAGCTGCGTTCCGTTAATTGTGAGCTCATGGAGACGTTGGTCTCAGACTCCCAGTTGCTGGCTCGAGAGATAATAATACAGACCGCGCTGCGCCATCAGTTCATCGTGGGTTCCAATCTCAGCAACACTTCCCTGTTCCAGCACGACGATCGAATGTGCTTCGCGAATTGTGCTCAATCGATGCGCAATGACAATGGTGGTTCGGCCTCCCATTAGCCGGCCGAGATTTTCCTGGATCGCACGTTCGGATTCGGTATCGAGAGCGCTGGTTGCTTCGTCGAAGATCAGCACGGGCGGATTATTGTAAATCGCCCGGGCGATTGCGATGCGCTGCTTTTGTCCGCCGGAAAGAGAAAGGCCCGATTCACCGATTTTTGTCTCGTAACCAAGCGGAAGTCGCATAATGAATTCATGCGCCGCAGCAGCTTGCGCCGCGGCAAGCACCCGATCGAGGTCCGGCTCGGGGTCCCCAAACGAAATATTGCGCGCGATCGTGTCGTTGAACATGTGGTTCTCCTGCAGAACCGTTCCAATGTGCCGACGGACGTCCCGATAATTCAGCTTTTTTAGATCGATATTATCGAAATAGATCGCACCCTCCGTAGGTTCGAGCAGACCGGCGATCAATTTGATCAAAGTGGTTTTCCCAGAGCCGCTGCGTCCTACGAATGCCACCATCCGCCCCGGAGCCAGATCCAGCGTAATGTTTTTCAAAATGTCAGGCGATTCGGGGCCACCGTATTTAAAACTGACATCGCGCAACTCGACCCGGCCTTCGAGACTGTGTACCGGGACAAGTCTGGAACGATCATGGCCCTGTTCCGGTTCCTGCTCGAAAATGTCGTTCAACCGATTCAAGAGGACGGCGCTCTGTTGCAGAGTGTCCCATACGCCCAAAGCCCGCAAAATTCCCGCGTACGCCATCGCCGTGAGAGAACTGAACGCAACAAAACCGCCGACGCTTAGGTGCCCGTTGATGACCTGAGTCGCGCCGACCCACAAGAAAATCGCCGTGGACAGCAACCCAATGGTTTGAAGAACACTGTCCCACGACATCACGATGAAGGTTGCTTTGAAGAGTTTCTGCGAGACGGAGAGAAACTCGTTCAGCATGGCATCGCGAAACGCGTTTTCAGCCGATGCGGCCTTTACCGCCTCGATTCCTTTGATGGCATCGATTTGATGTGAGCTGTATTTCCCCTGGCTCTCTTCCACACCCTGGTACAATGGGCGGAGCACTTTTACCGAAAAGATCATTAGCCCCACGTACAATGGTGTCGTTGCCAGAAACGCGATCGTGAGCAATGGGCTGTACATCGCCATCAAAATCACCGCGCCCACCAGGAATACGGTCGCGAGCAGTGCGCCGATCCCTTGTTGCACGACAAATTGTCGAACCTGCCGGGCACCCTCGAGCCGGCGTTGAATGTCGCCCGTTCGGCGACTGGTGAAGTAACTCATCGGCAGGGCAAGAAGTTTCCGGCTCAAAAAATCGAGAACTGCCGTGTCGAGTCGAACGGTAGCAAACGCCAGCAAATACTCCTGCGCTAGCGTGGAGAGCTGCACAAAGACCAGCGCGGCGAGCATGCCGAGCAAAATAATTTTTAAAAGACCCAGATCATTTTCGACGATCACCTTGTCGACCACCATTTGTGTGAACACCGGGAAAAGCAGTTGCAGAAAACTCACAGCGATCGCGAGCCCCAACACCTGTGCCAAGGTCACTTTAAACCGCGAGAGAAACGGCAGCACCCACGCTAGTGTTGGCTTGCTTTCCGGAGCTTGTTCGAATGCAGGCGTGTAATCGAATAGCGCTGCATACCCTGTCCACTTCGCTTCAAAGTCGTGTCGAGGAAGTTTTCGCAATCCGAGTGCGGGATCTGCCACACGCACGAATTGGTCGTTAACGTCGTAAAGCACGATCCAATGGTTGCCCTCCCAGTGCACTATTGCCGGTAGCGGCATTAGCGAGAGATTGCGGAACGAGATTTTCAATGCGCGCGCAGCCAGTCCGAGTTCCGTTGCGGCACGAGAAATCGCTTTCAAGCTGGTACCGTCAGTCGCCGTGTGACACAATTGCCGAATTCGTACCAGGCTGACCTTTCGCCCGAAATAGCGGCAGATCATCCCGAGGCAGGCTGCGCCGCAATCCATCTCGTCGATCTGCATGATGTGATCGATTTTGCGAATTCTCTTGAGGCGCTTCCGGAATAATCCCTCTTCGTCGGCAAAGGGCGCTTCTTTGTCTTCCGCTTCGGCTGAAGGACGTTCACCATCCAGCTGAACTTTATTCTGTACCTGGGTTTCGGCAGGCAGCAGTTCGCTAGTGAAATCCAACGGAATTCGCGCTTCCGTTTTTGCCTGGTAGAGCGCGAGACGCTCACCGAGCAGTTTATCGAATTCGGGAAAACGGTGCCGCAATTCTCGCACCGACTTGGGTTCGAGCGAAAGCAATTCGCAACCAGTAAATGCTTCCACCGATGCAGCGCGTGGTGATCCGTTTAAGATCGACAGCTCTCCAAAAAAATCGCCCTCGCGATAAAACGCGAGGTTGCGCTCTGCTCCGTCCACTCCTGAGAATGCGCGGGCGCGTCCTTTCTGAAGGATATATAATGGACCGGCATCATCTCCTTCACGAATGATCAGGTTTCCCTTTTCAAACGTCACTGGCTTCAGCTTATCAATCACGCCGCGCAACACAGGCGTCGGTAGCCGGCCGAAATTGCTGAACTGGTAAAGAAAGCTTTGCAAAGCTCTGTTCCGACCAGTGGTCTCTACATACCGCTTCAGATCAGGCACCTGGCGGACGAGCTGTAAAAAATCATCGTGATCGATCCGCAGAACGTCCACGGCCGTGCTGCAGCGCACGGTCGCGTTTCGAGTTCCTCCTTCAGCGAGTGCCGCTTCTCCAAAAGAGTCGCCTGGTTTCAAAACGCCCAGCGGAATTTCCTCACCTCCGGTTTTAATTTTCAGCGCACGCGCTCTCCCTCTCGTCAAAACATAAAACGAATCCGCTGGATCGCCTTGTTTTACGATGACGTCGCCGAATTCGTAATGCTCTTCCTCCAGAAGCGGCTCGATTGCGGCAAAATGCTCGTCGGAAAGAAAACGGAAGACCGACGAACGCCGCAGAATTTCGCTGTCCTGAACTTTCATTCAGTTGAAGACGAAACACCGCCAAGCCGCTGGTCCACATACCTGCTGGCAACCTCGGAGAAATGCCGGTCAAGTAAGCGCTGATCGATCCGCGATTTCACCGTTGGATCGTCTGCTTGCGGCTCAATCTTACTGATGATGCGACACAGTTCGAAACCGTCGGCCCGCGCCACCGGTCCGAGGAGGTCCCCTGCGGAGACGCTCAAAAATCTCTGCCGGGCTTCGGTGGCGATGTCCTCCAGAACAAAGTCAACGCGCCGATAGGGGTATCGGCCTTCGGCGGCAACTTCTTCCATCGACATCCCGTCTTCACGGACGCAGAACAATGCTTCCTGCGCGGCGTCACGCGATTCGAATTCGATCACTTCAGTTTCGAGTCGAGTAAGAAGCATTCGCAGCGCAGCCAATTCGCGCTGGCGTGCATGTGGAACCAGTAGCGTGTCACAGCATCTGCGATACGTCGCCTCAAGGATAAGCATTTCGTTGAACCACTGCGCATCGCGCCCGACTGTTTCCAGCCATTCTTCAAGTTCTGCTCGGGTTATCGAATTGCGTTTAAAAAAGCTCCGTTCTTCAGTCG
>JBKPBJ010000322.1:0-5449 GCA_046726875.1 Verrucomicrobiota bacterium | reverse complement strand
GCGCCATTTCTTGCTCTAAGACTACCGTGGGGGAATCGAATAATTAATCTCACGGCGCTGGTTCTCCCGCTCGCCGCCGCGCTCATTTTTTACATTTGCCTAAGCTACGCGAGATTCGGCAACGTCACTGGAATACACTTCGATTACTACATCAATCCGGTTCATAGCGAGTTTGTCCACAAATTTGGCGTGTTTAGTCCGCGCCGGCTCCATTACAGTTTCGCTGACTACTTCAGCCTGCGTTTTCCGTCCCTTCAGCGCGAACCGCCGTATGTAGCGGCGAATCGCCACTCTTATGATTACCCGTCTCTCTTTTCGAATGACTTCAGCGAAGTATACCTCCCTCTCCCGTGGTGTTCGGGCTGGCTTGTTTTCGGTGCGATTATGGGAATTACCTGCCTAGTTCGACAACACGGTGCCCCCGCATTTGAGCGGGGTGCGGCTGTGGCTCTCTTTGCCCAATTTCTCTGCATCCTATCATATTTTTTGCTTGCCCAACGTTATGCCGCTGATCTTTATCCTTTCCTGATTTTCTGTCTCATCATTTTTCTCGGGTCGGGCGGCGTAGCCTTACCCAGGTCGCGTCATGTAATGATCGGACTAATCGCTCTCTCGGTCGTCGTGAACTCGCTTGCGACCGTTTCCTGGCTAGTCGACGCTGATCAAAACGTGCCGCCGGAAACCCGAGCGAAATGGAATCAGTTTCTAGGCAGAACCTCACGAGGCTAACCGACGAACAGGAGCGCTGGACACCGAAAGTAGAGATCGACGATCACAAAATGTATTACGACAAACGCGACCTGTGGCCCATGCTGGTTCGCGCCGGCTTCAAGCCAAGCCAGATCCGATTGCGATATCACAAGTTCGGTTTGAACCTCTTTGCAGCTGCCAGGAAGGATGACGCCGACCAGCATAACTAGCGAAACTGGTCACATCCTCGACTGATCGCATTTCGTCGCGCTGTTTGCGTTTGCCGGTCTGGTGCGCGAAGCACCCGACGTTATTGTCGCAAATTTCAACGATGCCGTGAGTGCCGTTCTCCCCGACGCAGGCCTCTGAGAACTGCTTGCATTTGGCGGTAGCCGTTTAGTAGGCTCAAAGGGATGACTGAACGCTTGCTGGACCTGCCCGTGAAAATCTTCGCGGACGGCGCCGACCTTCAGGGCATCGCGGAGCTTTCGCGCTGGCCGTACATCCATGGCCTAACGACAAATCCGACGCTGATGCGAAGAGTCGGTCTGACTGATTACGAAAGCTTCGCCAAAGCAGTGTTGAAAGAAGTGAAATCTAAACCGATCTCGTTTGAAGTTTTCTCCGACGATTTTGCAGAGATGCGCCGGCAAGCGCTCAAAATCCACGACTGGCAGGACAACGTATACGTTAAGATTCCAATCACAA
Organism: Verrucomicrobiota bacterium; assembly: GCA_046726875.1. Classification (GTDB taxonomy): domain Bacteria; phylum Verrucomicrobiota; class Verrucomicrobiia; order Chthoniobacterales; family UBA10450; genus Udaeobacter. Next base: position 4,051 of record JBKPBJ010000322.1, on the reverse strand, counting down.
ACACCAGTGGCGAATCCTCTGTTCCCTTAATCGAGCGATTAGCTGGTGAAGGCGTGAAGCTACACTTAACGGCGATGTTAACGCCGCGTCAGCTAACAGCCGTCGCTGGCGTGCTGGACCACGGCGTCCCATCGATCTTGTCAGTCTTCGCTGGACGAATCGCCGATACCGGGATCGACCCGTCGCCAATAATGAAAGAGTCGCTCGAGATCGTTCGGGCTTTGGCGAACGCTGAACTCCCCTGGGCGAGCGTTCGCGATGTGCTCAATGTTTTCCAAGCTGCCGCCTGTGGGTGTCATATCGTTACTGTGCCGCACGATATTCTGAAAAAACTTCTCGAACTCGGAGGCAAAGATCTTGACGAGCTCTCGCTCGATACCGTCCGCATGTTTCACCGCGACGCAGTAGCCGCCGGTTTCAAGCTCTGATAGCAGACAAGTTGCTCGCCAACGACTTCCCTTAATGGAGGCCGAGACACCAAAAAAGCCGCGCAGACACGAGATTTGGGTGGCGATCGGACTATCCCTAATCGCCACGCTCGCATTTTACTTCTCAACCAATCCGACGCTGCGTGATCTGGATTACACCGTCGAAATCGCCTCGGCACTTTTGCGCGGCGACCTCGGGATTCGAGAAAAGCCGCCCGAGTGGCTCAATGAGATGATTCCATATGGCAACAGATATTATTCAGCTTTCCCGCTCGGCGCCGTGATTAGCATGCTACCGGTGGCCCTTCTTCAGAAAGCTTCGCTGATCCACGATTTTCCGGCCCGCGTTCTGGCTGCGCTAATTGCCGGAGCTTGCGTTTATTTGTTCTTTCAACTCGCGAAAGCTTTCGGCGCTGACTACTCCAGCTTAAAACCGAAACCGCTCGCCCGACGGATTCTCCTGGCGCTGTTTCCAGTTTTCGGAACCTGGACATGGTGCAATCTTGGAATGGGCGGAGCGTGGCAAATCGCTCTCGGTCTCGCGTTATTGGGAGAAACCGCAGCTCTCTATTTCACGTTGGTGCGACCGTCGCCTTTCATCGCCGGGGCGTTCTTCGCTCTTGCTTTTGGAAACCGGACCGAGTTGCTCATCACCGCCCCCTTATTTCTTTATCTTTTCTGGCGCCGCTCGCCCGTTGCAGGGCAGGCGCTTCGGCTGCCGGGCAATTCCGAAAGCGTTCGGGATTGCCTCACAATATCTACCTCGTCAGCCTCTGATTCGGATCGAGGAACGGAGGGTCGGAGGGGGTGGAGAAAATGGAGACGAGCGCTTCGTGAAAACGCACGAATGTTGTTCGACTTTTTAGCCTTGCCTGTACCTCTGGCGTTGCTGACTGCTGCTTATAATTTCGCCCGGTTCCATTCAATTTTCGATTTCGGCTACTTTCATATCCCCGAAGTGCGCGACGAACCTTGGTACGAACACGGGTTATTTTCGCTGCAGTCCATTCCATGGAACGCGCACCAAATGTTGTTCGAAGGTTTTCCCGACAATCCTGATTTTCCTTTCCTTACCTTTCCCCCATTTGGATGTTCCATCTTTCTGAGCAGTCCCTTCCTCTTCCTGCTTTTTAGAGATGGCGGCAGGTACAGGGTGATAACCTGGATCGCGATTGCAGTTTTGACGTTCATTCTTTGGTGCCACGGAAATCCTGGCGGATGGCAATTCTCGTATCGCTACGCCATGATTCTTCTTCCGTGGATATTTCTTTTGATCACAGCTAACGGGCGGCCCAAAATCACCGTAACCGAGACGGCACTTTTCGCTGTTTCGCTCGCTATTAACGCAACGGCTACCTGGCTATTTCTGTGGACCGACAAAATCCAGCCGTGATAAAGAAATCGTGATTGGTGATCAATGACCGGTGATCGGTCCAAGGCACGCACCGGATGGCAGCTCGCCGCCCGGCGCTCAATTTTGCGCTGGCGGGTTCGATTCTCAGCCGCCCGTCGGTTCCGTTCGCATTTGGGCGCAGTCAGAAAAGCTACGTTTGACGCAAGAAATCGCGCGTTTAGAGTTCGCGCCTGTGCACGTGCTGAGGCAGCTGATCTCGATACAGCCATGAGTGACAGTGGAATCTTTTTAACGCTTCAACGCTTCAACGATTTAACGTCGCGCAGGCAATGCTGGCTCTGATTTATTTTGCGCTGGCCGCTTGTGTCGGTGACTTTCTGTGCCGGCGTTTTTACCAGTTCGAGTCGATTGCACATCGGTATGCGGCAGCAATCCTCGTAGGCCTGCTCGTAAGCTCATGGTTCACGTACCTGGCGGGACTGGCTTTCTTCTGGACGTCACGACCTCTTTTGTGGGCCAATCTGTTATTCTCTGTAACAGCGATCACGGTGCTGTCATGGCCTAAATGGAAAGGCAGAATCGTTAAACGCACTTCGGACCACGCTCAGCGAAACCGATCGGATTTGTATCTGCCACGGCCCAAAGGTTCAGGGCTCGCCGACTGGCTACTCATAGCCGGATACATTGTTCTCGTATCGTGGATGATGTTCGCCTCGTTCAACACCAAGGGCGGGAAACTCCAGATCGCAAACCCTGAGTACAGCGATTTCGGACCAAACACAGCGCTGATGCAGAGTTTTGCCGTAGGACACAATTTTCCTACAGAATACCCACATTTCTCAGGCGACCGGATCCGTTACCACTTCTTGTTTTATTTTCAGGCAGGAAATCTGGAGTTCCTCGGACTCGATCCAGCGTGGAGCTTGAATCTACTCAGCATAACCACACTCGTGGCGATGCTCGTTATCATCATGACGCTTGGGGAGGTGCTATTTAATTCACGCGCAGTCGGACGCCTTGGATCGCTCCTCTTTTTCTTTTTCGGGTCGCTCTCTTACGTTGCGTTTCTAAAGAAACAAGCTTCAGTGCGCGGCGCGATCCAAACTATAACGCACGTACGCGAGTATCTCCCAACGATTTTTCCGTATCGTGGTGAAGCTTGGGGTACGTGGTCGCAAGTGACTTATCTCAATCAGCGGCACTTCGCCAGCGCGATCGGGATAGACCTTCTCGTCCTGGTTTTTCTCGTGATCCGCTACCGCGCGGTGGCAGCTAAGCGGGCTAAGGCACGCGCTTCTGTGGATACCACAATAGCCCAGCCAAACGGCTCGCCCGATACCGACAGTATATCGGTTACTAATAATCCCAGCGGGCCCGAGGCGGTGCGCGAACCGCAAGGCGATATGCCTTCCGTGGCGGTGGCCACAGAACCGAGACAAGAAACCGCGCCAATGGCGGAGCCTTTTTGGGCTAGCTTGCCACCGTTTGTTTTCTCAGGCGTTTTGCTTGGGCTGTTGCCTATGTTCAACAGTGCTGTGTTTATTGCAGCCGCCGCGATCTTAGGTCTGTTCTTCCTTTTGTTTCCTTTGCGAGGGCAGATGTTAGTCCTGGCTGTAACCGCTGGTTTGGTTGCGATGCCTCAGATGCTTTATCTCAGCACTGGGAGCGGTAGAACCCAAATGCCGCGGCTGCTTCACTGGGGTTATACCATCGACCACCCTACGGCGGCGAATGTGGTCAAGTATCTCGGCTTCACGTTTGGGTTCAAATGGTTGTTAATCACGCTGGCGCTGGTTTTCGCCACCAGTCTGCAAAGGCGTTTTTTTCTGGCAGTGTTGAGCCTGCTGGCTGTTGCCTTCTCCTTCCAGTTCACAATCGAGGTCCTGGCTAATCAAAAATTCATTCACATCTGGGTGATTATCGCTAATCTTTTCGTTGCTTTTGCACTCTGGCGCCTGTGGCATCTTCGGGTGTTTGGAACGACGTTGCCTGGAAGATTCACCTCAATCGTTGCAACACTGCTCATCATTCCCGGCGGGATGATCGACTTCTTTCCGATCCACAACACTGGTTGGAGTGAGGTAACGTACAAGAACGATCCATTAATTGACTGGCTTAACAAGAACACTACGCCGCGCGAAATCTTTCTGACAGACCGGTTTGTGAATCATCCGATTCTGATGGCTGGCCGCCGCGTGTTTTACGGCTGGCCTTACTATGCATGGTCAGCCGGTTACAACGCGAGCAACCGCGACCGGGTTTATACAGA
>JBKPBJ010000321.1:0-3152 GCA_046726875.1 Verrucomicrobiota bacterium | reverse complement strand
GAAAACTGCCAGTGATAGCGTCGCCCAAATTTACGCGGAAGTCCGCAAAAGGCAGGCGAGGACGCATTTGCATACATTGCTGAACAGTCAGGTTTTGGTACTCAACCGGCTCTGGCAGGCGGTGAACATCTGCTCTGCTCGGCGAGCCTTTTCGCTCGTTTACGCAGGGCACGCCCAGATTGTTTCTTCGGATGACACGAATAATTTTGCCACCCACGATTTCGAAAGCTGGCGCGATCTGTCCGCGAACGCGCCCGACCATGAACTGGTTACGACCATTTCATTCAAGATCCGCATCCCACGGGTGATCGTGCTGCTCGTGTTCGATCGGCTCCCGAAAAAGGAAGTAAAATTTACCCGGCACAATGTTTTCGAGCGCGACAAGAACACGTGCCAATACTGCGGTGAGGTTTTCGATCGAAGCGAACTCAATCTGGATCACGTTGTGCCCCGTGACCGCGGAGGGACGACCACGTGGGAAAACGTAGTTTGCTCGTGCATCGGTTGCAATACGAAGAAGGGCAACCGGCTCCCGCGCGAAGCGAACATGAGCCTGATACGCAAAGCGAAGCGGCCGAAGTGGCGTCCGTTTGTCCAGATCACCTTTGCTGCTCCTCAACACGACCTCTGGAAGCACTTCGTCGATCTCGCTTACTGGAACGTCGAATTGAGCGATTGAGCTTGGCGCCTTAACGTCAGTCCAATCCGATTCGCCTCAGAAAGGCTGCCCGTCGCGGGTCGGAGCGAAGATTATCGAAATAGGGTTGCGCTTTGAGATAAACGACGCCTTCAGCTCATTGCTCATACGCCTTTTCCATCCATTCAAAGGCGTGATCGGCATCGCTTAGACCCGCGTAGATAATAGCGACCGAAGGTGGCCGAATCTCATTCTTTTTCGCGCGTTGTTTTACTTCATTTAAAATTGTTCGTGCTTCATTGTTCATCCCTGACATCGCATACGCGTGTCCGAGCCCAACAATTCCCGGACCCGCCGGCGAAAGCTCCTGCGCTTTGCGATATGCCGCGATAGCCTCCGGGTACATCTGTTTGCCCTCATAAGCCATCCCAAGATAGAAGTAGGTCATGGCAAAATCAGGATCTAACTGCAAAGTCTTGCCCAGTTGGGTGATGGCTTGGTCGGGATGGCGTGCCATATGAAAGGCCTAACCGATGCTGCCTGAAATGATAGGTGAGAGCGGATCCAGCTCCTCGGCGCGCCCGATCTCGGCGATAGCTTCGTCAAATCTTCCCAAATAAGTTAAGTGCTCGCCGTACCAGAAATGTGCAGTCGCGTAGTTTGGATTCAACTCGATTGCTCGCTTGAACTCGCGTGGATCGAGCGGGAGCTTCGACGGGTCCCACGCGCCACTGTCCCCCGCCTTGGTTTCCGGGCGCGCGTTCTCGATGCCGGTGAGCGGGATTTCGGTTTTGGTCTCGACGGCCATTTCTCAGAATGTAGGCGCTTGGCCCAAACGCTCTACCTTATTCTTTCGACGCACACGTGGCGCGTAGCACGAACCGCTACCCATCGGCGTGAATGAAAACCTGGGAGTCGCGAAAGGACTACCTAGCTGCGTCATCCTTCATGCCAAAAGGCTTCTTTGCATCTTCCATTAACTTTTGAAATCGCAAATCATCACGCAGAGGATCCCAGATTGGATGCAAACGAAGCTCGCCGTAGTGGCAGTCATTGGGAATACTCAAAGCCTTGGCAAGCGCCTCAATGGCGAGATCTTTTTCGCCAGTCCAAGTGTAGACCTGCGCCAGATTCACGACAAACGCCACGCCATCGACTGCATCTTTAGTCATCGGTAGCAGTTCGCACGCGCGGCGGGCTTCCCGAATGGCATCGTCCTTGCGGCCCAACCCGGCATCGATCATGCCTAACAAGCTAAAAGCCAAACAGAGTGCAGGTGATATTCAACATGAAAGGAAAAACCAAGGACAGATGAGAAAGTGGACAATGGAGTACGTCGCACGCCTGTTTACGGACGGCGGCTTTCAAGCGATTGCCGACGCCCATAACACCGAGGGCGGTGGTGGTGGTGTCGTGGCGTGGCATCCACCAGCGGCAGAGAGCCGCCTCGAACTGAAACCCGTAACAATGACAGACCCTCCGCTAAAAGTAGCGGAGGGTTGAAAGAGGACAACCCTTTGAATGGTCGATTCGACCCTGCGCTTCGAGACAACCTGACCCTGACTTTAATTCGAGCCAGCCACCCTCCGTTAAAAGTACCGGAGGGTCAGCGGGTGGCTCGGTCTCTACGGACGAACACTCACTAGCGAACGCCGATGAGCTGCGGCTTCACAAAATTCAACTTTTTCGAGAACTCCGTCTCATCGTTTCCGTATAAGAAAGTGGCATGCGCCACCTCTGCGCATAAAAGGCGCAAACGAAGTAAATTACCAAACCAAACTATGAAAAACAAGACAGCACTTACATTAATCGCGCCTGATGTAGCATCTCGCCGTCCAATCCAATGCTGCCCCCAAGAACTCGAGGCTTTTTCCCGCGAAATGGAAAATTTTCAGACCTTCGCCCCGCAAATCCCGGATAAGTTCCGCCTCCATATGAAGCGTACAAAATCATCCACCCAGGACCATTCGTGTAATTCGTGTCTCAAAAACTTAGTTGCCCGAAAATTTTTCGGGAACTTCGCCTCGGATTTTCGGGATTGAATAGCGAATGACAAACATTGCCATGAATCGAATCACTCTTATTCTCAGCTGGGCGCTTGTTCTAAGCTCAGCCGCGTACGCGCAGGTACCGCAGATGATCAATTACCAGGGCCGCGTCACGGTGAGCGGGACAAATTTCACCGGCACGGGCCAATTCAAGTTTGCGTTGGTCAACACAAACGGCTCGCAAACGTTTTGGAGCAACGACGGAACGAGTGTCGGAGGGAGCGAGCCGACAAATGCGGTCTCGATCAGCGTGGGCAACGGCCTGTACTCCGTGCTGCTCGGTGACACCTCACTCACAAACATGATCGCAATACCGGCGACGGTGTTCGGCAACTCCGATGTGCGGCTGCGAGTCTGGTTCAACGACGGTGTTCATGGGTCGCAACTGCTCACGCCCGATCAGCGCGTCGCGTCGGTCGGCTACGCGGTAATCGCCGGCAACGTCCCCGATGGCGCGATCACCACCG
>JBKPBJ010000320.1:0-4408 GCA_046726875.1 Verrucomicrobiota bacterium | reverse complement strand
GTGCGCATCATCCAATACAACCAATCCGACGAACTCAGGATGATCGGCCGGCAGATAACCGACGAACGACACGACGTACTTCCCGTGGTCGTAGCCGCCGTGCGGATTGACCTTTTGCGCCGTTCCGGTTTTCCCGGCAATGGTAAACCCGGGCACAGCAGCAGCAGCAGCGGTTCCTTGATCGCTCACGACGCCGCGCAACGCATCACCAATTTGTTTGGCAGTTTCAGCAGAGATGACCTGGCGCAGTACCACTGGCGAAACTGAGCTGATGATTTTCCCGTCCGATGCCGTAACCGATTTTACAATCCGCGGTGTTACCAGTTTGCCGCCGTTGGCGATTGTTGCCATTGCCGATGTCATTTGCAATGGCGTGACACCGACTTCGTGACCCATCGGAATGCGCGTGATGGAAATTTTGCTCCACGCTTGCGGCGGCCGAATCACTCCGTTGATCTCGCCCGGCAGTTCAATTCCGGTGCGCTCGCCAAATCCAAAACGCCGGATGTATTCGTAAAACTTTTGGTCGCCGACCCTGACGGCAAGTTTGGCTGCTCCAATGTTGCTCGATTTAATAAGAATGTCGCGGACGCTGATATACCCAAACGAGCGGTGATCGTGCAGCGGCGCGCCACCAAAGTTCCAGAGGCCGTTCTCGCAGAATATCTCGGAATCGGGGCGCACCTTGCGTTCGTTGAGAGCGGCCGCGGCGGCTACAATTTTAAAAGTGGAACCCGGTTCCATCATGTCCATGATGGCCCGGTTTTTCATTTGTTCGGGCTTGGCCTCGGAGCGGAGGTTCAAATCAAAGTTCGGGCGGTTCGCCATTGCCAGGATTTCGCCTGTCTGCGGCCGCATGAGAACAATCGTCGCTTTCTGTGGAGAATATTCCTTCACCGCCGCGTCGATCTCGTCCTCGACGATGCTCTGTAAACCGAGATCGACAGTCAGATGCACCTGGTAACCATCCCGCGGGGCGCGCTCCTGTCCCCGGTAGGGAACAATCTCCTGACCGGCGCGGTTGTGCTCGATGAAACGGTAGCCGTCCTGGCCGTGCAGATATTCTTCCATCGAAGCTTCAACGCCCTGGATGCCATGGTGATCAAAATCGGTAAACCCGATGACGTGGCAGAGCATCGATCCATTTGGGTAAATGCGCGTGGCGTCGTGCTCGAAATAGATTCCGCGCAAATTGCGGGCGCGCAGTTTTTCCCGCAGCGCATTTGCGCGCGCGGAAGGCACCTCGCGTTGAATGACGATATAGCGCCGCCCGCCGTTTAATTTTTCCGCGAGTTGTTTGGAGGGGATTTCCAGCTCGGCGTTGAGGAGATCAACGGTTGCTTGCACATCGCTGAGATGCGTGGCATCGGCTACGACCGTTTCCACCGGAACGTTGTGCGCGAGAACTTCCTTTTTCGCGTCAAGGATCATCCCGCGCTCGGCGTGAATGATCTGCTTGTAAACGTGTTTCTCGGCAGCGAGCCCGGCGTATTCGTCGTGCTTGATCGCCTGCAAATAAATCAGCCGAAACGAAAAAATGCTGAAAAGCGCGATGAATGCCGCACATACTAAAGCGCAACGGGTTCGGCTACTTGGATTCATCTTGCGCCAGAGGGTTCACCACGGGTTGAATCGCCTCTTCGTCGTTCGATCGCGCCGGAATGGTCAGGCGCACGATCTTGGACTCCGAAACAGGGATCATTTTCAGGTAGCCTTCTTTCAAGCGGCGTTGCAAAGCCGAGCGCGAGGTAAGCGCTGCGATCTGCCCAGCGGCGATATCGTTTTGAGTGCGTATCGACGCGAGCTCGTTCTCCACGGCCTTTCTTCGCTCGCCAAGATGATACAATTGCAGCGTTAAATAGACGTAAGCCAATCCCGCCAGCGCCAGAAATGCCGTCATCACAATCCATCGCGCCAGCGAGGCCGCGTTCACAGTATTGCAATTGCGTCGGCGCGAGCGGTTCATTTGATTTTCTCCGCTACGCGCAACTTTGCGCTTCGCGAACGAGGGTTGGCGCGCTGTTCTTCCTCAGTCGGCCCCAGGGGTTTTGGCGTAACAAGTACGAGGTCGTAATCGGGATTGCGCCGCGGCCCGGGCCATTCCGGCTGGTCGAGCCATTCCCGGCTGTGATCGCGGAAAAAGTTTTTTACGATGCGGTCTTCCAGTGAGTGAAATGTGATTACCGCGATCCGCCCGCCCCGATCGAGTCGCGCAGTTAAGACGCGCAGGCCTTGTTCAAGTGCACCCAGCTCATCGTTTACTTCCATCCGCAGCGCTTGAAAGACTTGAGTAGCCGGATGCTGTCGTCCATGGCGGCCTACAAGCTTTTCAATTGTGCGTGCGAACGGGAGCGTTTCGCGAAACGGCGAAGTTTTGCGGATCTTCACGATCATGCTCGCGATGCGTCGCGCGGCCGGTTCTTCGCCGAGCTCACGAAAGAGGCGGGTCAATTTCTCTTCGGTGTAATCATTTACGATTGTCGCTGCGGTCAGAGTTGTTCGCGGATCCATGCGCATGTCGAGCGGACCGTTTCGAATGAAACTGAACCCGCGCTCCGCGTTTTCGAGTTGCCGGGAAGAAACACCCAGATCAAGAAGCGTACCGCCAATGGTACGAATCCCAAGCTCGTCGAGGACGCAATCCGCGTTTCGGAAATTTGCCTGCCGCACGATGATGCGCCGGCCAAGATGCGCCAGACGCTCGGTTACGTGCCGGACTGCATCGGGATCCTGATCCAAAGCCAGCACATCGGCGCCACTTTCCAGCAGCGCTTCAGTGTGCCCGCCGCCGCCGCACGTTGCATCCACGATGAGCAAGCCTGCTTTTGGTTTAAGTAACTCGAAGACTTCTCTCTGGAGCACCGGACGATGATAAACAAAATCTTCGGCTGTTTCGTCGCTCTCTTCCGATGCCCTTGGATTGGTCGCGAGCCATGCAGGACGCGCGGACCAAAGTGGATTGATGACCTGTTGGCGCAACATCCGCTTACAATCCAATCTCCTTCGCTACATGCTGGTAGGTAGCCGTTTCCTCTTCGTGTGCCCGTTTCCAGCGTTGCAAATTCCAAATTTCAAAACGCCCCCGATTGCCTACGAGTGCGACTTCATTTTTCAATCCAACTTTTTGGCAAAGCTCGTCGGGCAAAACGAGGCGACCCTGCCGGTCGGCGGCGGCATGTTGAGCTCGAGAATGAAGCTGACGCAGGAACACGCGGCGGTCGCGCGCGGACACCTCCTCGTTCGTTTCCGCGGCCGAACTCATTTTCGCGAACTCCTTTGGCGACATGACCAGCAGAAATTGGTGTGTCGCCTCCGGCAAAAGAATGAAATCCCCCGCACGATCGCGTCGCCAGCGCGACGGGATCGTGATCCGATTCTTCTCGTCAATGGAATGCCGGAACTCTCCGGCATAGAAGCGTTCGGGTTGGGAATCAGCGTCCATTGGTCGCGTGGAATAATAGCCCACTTTACTCCACTTGACCCCATCTTTAACCACCTCCCAAGCGCGCGGTCAATAAAAATCTTCACCCATTTCTGTCCCCTTTGATATGTGCCTTCAGCGCCAAAGGCGCGGCGCCACTGCGAGCCTGGGGCAACGCCCCAGGAATGTAGTGCAAAAAACATGCAAGCGCTGAAAGCGCGATTCAAATCCCGCAGGAACGGCATGATCAGGAGCGGCTGTGCCAATCAAGGATCCAGGCTTTCAGGGCTCATTCATGATTCAACCGACTACCTTGGGGCGGTGCCCCAGGCTGGCAGCTGAGAACGCGCTGTTGGCGCCAAATACGAACGTCTTACCGGCGCACGTGGCCGCCTCTCCTGTCGCAAGGGAGAGGAGGGAAATGAGGGTTCTTCGGTTCTCGCCGCAATGCATTGACGAACGTGCTGTTGCGCCGCCGCTGCGAAATTCGTAAGCTCGTCCGAATTATGAAACGTTTCCGGTTCGCGCCCGGGCTCGCGTGCGCTCTTTTCGTTTGCGGCGGCGCGACCGCATTCGGCCAGGCTCCGACTGACGCCGTACGAGTCACGATGTCAATGCATCCGGATGGCTCACGGACCGTTTACAACTTCGATAACGCACAGCACACAGCCGTTGCTACCACTACGGATCCCGATGGCAAAGTTCGCCAGACGATTCGTTATCAACTCGACAATGCCGGCCGCTTCTCGACCGGAGAAGTTTCCGGACCGGATGGCCGCGTTCGGCTCAAGAGCCGCTACAAGTATGACGACGCAAGTCGGATCTTGGAAGAAGCTCAAAGCGCACCCGACGGCACGCTTCTGCACAAGATCGTTTACAGCTACGATTCATCCGGCAAGCAAACTGGTTATTCAGTTTTCGATGCCTCCGGAAAGTTAGTCAGCCGCACAGGCGGCACTGCCGCCCGCCCGTCTCCATCCCCAAAGT
>JBKPBJ010000319.1:0-3462 GCA_046726875.1 Verrucomicrobiota bacterium | reverse complement strand
GTCCAACTATCGATGCTTGGATTGTATCTTGCGCCCGTGTTCAGATAGCTGCTGCCATTATATCCACCCCAGACGATCATCTCACTGCTAGTCCACACCGCCGTACATTCCTGTCGCCCACCGGGCGCGTTGGTGGTGCTCGTGGCTGTCCAATTGTCGGCGCCAGGATTGTATCTCCCGCCGGTGTTCAGAAAGCTGCTGCCATTATATCCGCCCCAGACGATCATTTCAGTGCCAGTCCAGACTACCGTGTGGCCTGACCGGGCATCCGGCGCGTTGGTGGTGCTGGTGGCTGTCCAACTGTCCGTGCTTGGATTGTACCTGCCGCCGGTGTTCAGATAGGTAGGGCCGCTGGTGCCCCCGCCCCAGACGATCATTTCAGTGCCTGTCCAAACTGCCGTGTGGCCCGCCCGGGCACTGGGCGCGTTGGTGGTGCTGGTGGCTGTCCACGTATCTTCGCTACATGCGGCACCACCCGAAATTGTAGGAAGCGTATAGCTAGCACCCGGCGCTGCCATGCTATTCAGAGTCTGGTGTTCCGCGCTGGCTCTCGAGGTCCCCGCCGGCCGTTTCAGTTCGCCAAGGGACGTTTGTTCGTGCACATGGAAATTTGTTACCAAACGCTCCGAAAGCATCGGCCGGGCTAGACACTCAGCGATAACAAAGGGATCATTGCCGAGCGCTTCAAAGAGTTCGCGCAACACCTCGGGCTGTTTCGTGTGCTTTGCCATCCGATCCATTTCAGCCTGCAGCTGCTCGGGAGCGATTGGCCAGTGCCAGTCGTCCTCGAGCGCTTGTGACTCGCGCAGATAATCTTCTACTTTCCTTTCCAAGTGTGCCTGCGACATGACTACATTTAGCGATGGCTTTGTATCGGGACGCTCCCTTGGCCAGATGCGATGAAGCCAGTAAACTTCTTCAATCGCTCGCTGATAAGCTACGCGCTCTGCGAACGTAAGTGTTTTCTGAGAACCTTTCACTGCCGCGTCGGGCCGGATAAAACTCAGTAGTGCTCCGCTTACGATCGAACAAGTCGCAGCTCCCAAGATAAGAAGTGTGATCGACGCGCGCAGATTGAAGAACCCGCTTTCACCGAGGCTAGCGCGGGCAGGTGCGGATTGAGAAGTGTGCTTGCTTTTCATAGATAAGTTACAGGCGGGCGCGTTTGGGTTAGTTCGTTTTTTTCACAGAATCTTCGCTTGCACGCGGTGCGCCGATATTGACTGGGAAGCACAAAGAATGTCGACACTTTTCTCTTTCTTTTTTGAGAAACGACCGATGGCAGTGAACCGGGATCATCGATCCCGGCTACAACTGCGGTTGCGCCTTTTGGCGTGTCATGGAGAATCAGCAGCAGGGTGAAGACAGCTCAAACTTTCCAGATCCGACCGGCCGGCGTGGAAGATGTGGCGATCATCTTGCAACTGATTCGTGATCTGGCGACCTATGAGCGCGCGCCGGACGAAGTCACCGCGACCGAAGAACAACTTGTCGATGTTTTGTTCGGCGAAAAACCAGCGGCGGAAGTTCTTCTTGCGTTTGAGGGCGAATCGCCAGTCGGGTTTGCCGTTTATTTTTACAATTTTTCCACCTGGCTCGGGCGACCCGGGCTTTATCTCGAGGATCTATTCGTGAAGCCGGAGAAGCGCGGGAAAGGGTACGGGCGGGCGTTGCTCGTCGAGCTGGCAAAGATCGCACGAGATCGTGGCTGCGGTCGGATGGAATGGGCAGTGCTCGATTGGAATGAGCCAGCGATCAAGTTTTATCGGGCGCTTGGCGCTAAGCCGATGCACGAATGGACGGTATTTCGATTAACGCGCGATGAGATCGGGAGGCTCGCGAACTCCGAATAGGTAAAGCACAAGCAGGCATAAGAGCAAGAGCACGAGCAAGAATCAGAATGGCGCAGGCAACTACAAAGATCGAGGACTACGCTTTTCTCAGCGACACACAGACAGGCGCGCTGTTGAGTCGCGACGGCTGCGTGGATTGGCTTTGTTTTCCAAGGTTCGATTCGCCCGCATGTTTCGCGTCGCTGCTCGGAGAGAAAGAAAACGGCCATTGGCGGTTTTTCCCGAGCGAAAGAGTTGAAGCCACTCGCCGCCGGTATCGGGGAGAGACGCTAATTCTCGAAACTGAAATTGAAACCCAGAGCGGCGCGGTGCGCTTGATCGATTTCATGCCGCCGCGAGGCGAGAACCCCGATATTATCCGGATAGTCGAGGGGCTGCGCGGCAAAGTGTCGATGCAGATGGAGCTGATCATCCGCTTCGATTACGGGCACATCGTGCCATGGGTGCGGAGGCGTAAGCGTTTCGACGGACTGGAGGCAATCGCCGGTCCCGATGCGTTGATCTTGCGAACCCCGATCGAAACGTGCGGGAAGGACTTAACCACCGTGGCTGAGTTCACCGTGTCAAAAAGAGATCGCATTCCATTTGTGCTCACGTGGTTCGCGTCGCACACAGCGCCGCCGAGAAAAATCAATCCTGAACATGCATTGCGCGACACCGAGATATTCTGGACAGATTGGGCGAAACGATTTCAAACCACAGGTAAATGGCGCGAGGCAATCGTGCGCTCACTGATTACCCTGAAAGGTCTGACCTATGCGCCGACAGGCGGCCTGGTCGCAGCGCTTACCACTTCATTACCGGAGCAGATAGGAGGCGTCCGCAACTGGGATTATCGTTTCTGCTGGTTGCGAGATGCGGCGCTCATCTTGCTCGTGTTAATGCGCGCGGGCTATCGCGATGAAGCCACGTCGTGGCGCCAATGGCTACTGCGTGCGATCGCGGGCAGCCCGGCACAAATGCAAACGATTTACGGCGTGCGTGGCGAACGCCGTCTCGATGAGCACGAGATTCCATGGCTGTCCGGATATGAAAACTCCCGGCCGGTGCGCATCGGCAATGCAGCTTCAAATCAGTTTCAGCTCGATGTTTATGGTGAAGTGCTGGCAGCGGCATGGCAAGGTCATACCGCCGGAATCAAAATGACCGAGCCCGAGTGGGCCCTGATGGTCGCGGTGATGAAATTCTTGGAGTCACATTGGCAGGAACCCGACGAAGGAATCTGGGAAGTCCGCGGCGGCCGCCGGCAGTTTACGCACTCGAAAATGATGGCGTGGCTGGCATTCGACCGCGCAATCAAACTGGTTGAGAACTGCGAATGCGCGGCATACGAGCACTTTGGTCGGTGGCAAAAGATTCGGGATCAAATTCACGCACAAGTTTGCGATCGCGGTTATAACCCGAAGAAGAAAGCTTTCACGCAGGTTTATGGGTCTGATGCGTTGGATGCCAGCCTCCTTACAATGCCGCTCGCTGGATTTCTCCCGGTCAGCGACGAGCGCATCAAGAGCACGATCGAAGCAATTGAACGTGAACTAATGCAAGAGGGCTTCGTGCTGCGTTATCGACCACAGGAATGCGGCGTTGACGGCTTGCCAGGCTCGGAAGG
>JBKPBJ010000318.1:0-1577 GCA_046726875.1 Verrucomicrobiota bacterium | reverse complement strand
GGCTCATTTGCGGCGTCGCCAACAATGTTATTGCCGCTCGCATTAACGTTGACTTGATACCTCGTGTAAGGACCAAATTGCGAGTTCAGTCCGGGGGACGTGGCTACTGCCGGGAATAGCGGCGGTGGGTTATCGTATTTTTCAAGCGGTGCCTTCGGAAGGGGCTTGGGTGGGAGGGTCTGACTCGAAGCGAGGGCGACTGCAGAGAGAAAAATTAAAAACGTGCGCAGGCTCGTCCATAGCATCGCCTTGCCATTATAACCTCATCGTCCTTAAGTGCGATTCGGAAAATCATAGCTGAACCGCGTGCGCCGCTGCTTGCGGATTTTGCTTCGAACGATCGTCAAGTTTCAGACGTGGCGTCGCGCGGCAGACCTGTTCACATAATCGGCACGGAAACGTCACCATTTTTTTGCGAGGTCGTCATCTGTTTGTAACGGCGGGCTGCAATGGTGCCAGCAAATCCGATCAAATTATGAAACCTCGACAATTGTTTGTCGACGTAGTGAAGCGTACCACCGCTGCTTTGGCGGCGACGGCGAGGTTAGTCGGTCCGACCCGTGTAAAGCTTGCTCATCCACCAAATCACGAGCGCCAGAAAAGCGAGCACGCAGTGCAACGCCTGCGGCACAAATCGCAAGGGAATTTGCTACCGATGGGTTAGGTTGCGCCACAGATAGACCCAGAGCCGGGCGCCTCAGGACGCAGCTTCTCCTGGGGCGCCCGTTGCTTTTGGTGGAAGTCAGGCTGGCAGCCTGACTTCCTGGACGCGCAAAACGCTCGGCATCACCACGCTTCCGTGTTCGCTCGTTGCTCGATCTGCTCAAGACTCGGATCGGCATTCTGAATCCAATCACGCGCCTCGTTGATTTGAGTCGGATTCACTGGGATCGCGCGCGGAATCGGCTGCGGAATCTGCTCAGCTCGCGCTACCAACTGCCCTTCATATTTGACGGCTCTCGCGCGTTTAATGGGAAATCTCCAATGATGCCCGAACCTGTAGAGCGCGTAAAACATCGTCTTGGCTTCAACGGCGCTGACGCCGCTGCAACGCATGGCGTGGTAAAACATGCGGTCGCAATCCTGCCATGGACGTTTCTTTTCCCCGTACGCGACATCGTGCAACACGGAGGCATTCCGATATCTTCCTTCGAACGGCCCGCCCATGATCGACCAGAGGTAGCGCGGAATGGATGCGCCATCGACAACCGATCCGATCGGGGCGACCCAGACATTGCCATTCGGATCCGTATACCGCAATTCAGTCAACAGCGTCATTGTTCGCCCATCTGGATTCCACTTCGTCACCGGCTCGCCATTGAAAGAACCCCATTTGGACCCGACTGAGTCGGATGGTTCAACCTCGGAAGTTGGCGCGGGTTCCTTATCCGACGCGCATGCGGCAAAAACCGCGATGAAGGCGAAGAATACGAACGATTGAATAATTTTCCTGTGTCCCATGTGAATGGAAGGTTGAACGTCTTGCCTCAGCTTTCAACTCGCAAACGCGTTCGGGGTCAGTGCTGAATTGTTGTAGCGACGGCCGGCGATTCGGCAGATGCCGGACGCTTCTGTTC
>JBKPBJ010000317.1:0-8489 GCA_046726875.1 Verrucomicrobiota bacterium | reverse complement strand
CCGGTGGAGCAGCGCGACGAAGTCGAGATGCTCTCGCTAATGCTGTTGATCCGGCGCTTCGAAGAACGGGCCAGTCAGCAGTATCAAGCGCAGAAGATTGGCGGCTTTTGTCACCTTTACATTGGTCAGGAAGCTGTGGTGGTCGGGGCGATTGCTGCCGTGCGACCGGATGATTACGTAATCACTGCTTACCGTGATCACGGGCATGCCTTGGCCCGGGGCACGAGCGCGAATGCATGCATGGCGGAGCTTTTTGGAAAGGAGACCGGCTGCTCGCGCGGGCTCGGCGGGTCGATGCATTTTTTCGACAAGCGACACCACATGTATGGCGGCCACGCGATCGTTGCCGCGCACGTACCGCTGGGGGTTGGGTTGGCCTTTGCCATCAAGTACCGGGGCGAGGATCGCGTCACGCTCTGCTTTTTCGGCGACGGCGCGATTAATCAAGGTTCGTTCCACGAAGCCTTGAATCTCGCTGCTCTGTACAGGCTGCCGATCATTTTCATTTGTGAAAACAACCTTTTCGCCATGGGCACTTCGGTGAAACGATCGACATCGCTGAAGCAAATCGTCGATCGGGCGGAAGGTTACGATATCCCCGGTGAGATCGTCGATGGAATGAACTTCCGCGAAGTGCGCGACAAAGTCGCGGAAGTTGCGAATTCGATCCGGAAAGAATCGCATCCAGCGTTTCTAGAAGTGCGCACGTATCGCTATCGTGGCCATTCGATGTCGGATCCCGCAAGTTACCGAACCAAGGACGAACTCGAAAAATATCGCCTTGATGATCCAATCATACGTCTCCGCGCGCAGCTTACGCGCGAGGGGAAATTGACCAACGAACAGTTCGATCAGCTCGACAAGCGTGCGAAGGAAACAGTGCTGGCTGCGGTGAAGTTCGCTGAAGAAAGTCCGGAGCTACCGGTCGAGAAACTCTGCGATTACGTGTATTTCAACGGAGCTGAGTCGTGAGAGAAATCACGTATCGCCAGGCGTTGAATGAAGCGCTCGCTGAAGAGTTGGAGCGTGATCCCAATGTTTTCCTGATGGGCGAAGAAGTCGCCGAATATCAGGGAGCGTATAAAGTGAGCGCCGGGTTGCTGCAACGGTTTGGCCCGAGACGCATTATCGACACACCGATCAGTGAGAACGGATTCGCCGGTCTGGGCATCGGCGCGGCGATGGTCGGGCTGCGACCGATCATTGAGTTCATGACGTTCAGTTTCTCGCTCGTCGCGTTCGATCAGGTGGTGAACAACGCGCCGAACATGTTCCTGATGTCAGGCGGCCAATTCAACATCCCGATTACGTTTCGTGGACCGAACGGCCCGGCCCATCAGCTTGGAGCGACGCACTCGCACGCCACAGAAAATTTTTACGCCAGCGTGCCTGGTCTGAAAGTTTGCACTCCGGCGACGCCGCGCGACGCAAAGGGCTTGTTGAAAACCGCGGTGCGCGACGACAACCCGGTGTTGGTGCTCGAAGCGGAACTCCTTTACAGCTCGAAGGGAATGGTCGAACCGCCCGACGACGAGCTGCTCATCCCGCTTGGCAAAGCCGAGGTGAAACGCGAAGGCAGCGATGTCACCGTCGTTTGTTACGCGCAGACTGTTCCGATGGCGCTGAAAGTCGCGACTCAAATCGAAGAAGAAGATATTTCCGCCGAGATCGTCGATCTGCGCTCGATTAAACCGCTCGACGAGAAGGCGATTTTTGATTCCATTGCGAAGACGCATCGCGTGGTGATTGTTGAACAGGACCATCCGTTCTGCGGCGTCGGTGCGGAAGTTTGTTACCGGATTCAAAAAAACATTTTTGATGAGCTGGATGCGCCGATTCAACGCGTATCACAGGAAGATGTCCCCATGCCATATAATGAAGACTTGGAACACGCCGTTCTGCCGAACGCCGAAAAACTCGTCGCCGCCGTGAAACAGGTCTGCTACGCGTGAAACCGGTTAAAAGAGTTACAAAAGTTACAAAGTTAAAAGAAAGCCGTTGTAAGCATGTAACTCTTGTAACCCTTTAATTTTCTCTTCCATGCCTGAAATCCAGATGCCCAAACTCAGCGACACGATGACGGAGGGCACCCTCATCGCGTGGAAAAAGAAGAAGGGAGATCAGGTCTCGGCCGGCGAAGTGCTCGCCGAGATCGAGACAGACAAGGCGACCATGGAATGGGAGTCACCCGAGGATGGGACGCTCACCGAAATTTTTGTCCAGGAAGGCGGCAAGGTGAACGTGGGCGACAAAATCGCGTTCATCCGCGGGCAAGGCGAGGAAGCGCCGCAACAGGAAACGCCGGCCCAGGAGAAAAAGCCGGAACCCGTAGCAGAAACGAAGCCGCAAGCGGAAACGGAAAAACCTGCCCCGGCAGAAGTTGCACAAAAAGAAACCGCGCAGCCACAGCGCAAACCTGTAGCGGCGGCTGTGTCAGCCGCCCAGGATGAAGCGCAGCAGCAAAAAGCTCAGCCGAAAGAACAAAGAGCTGAAGAAGCCCGGGTGAAGGCGTCGCCTGTGGCTCGTCGAATAGCAGCTGAATTTGGTGTGGATCTTTCCACTGTGAAAGGTACAGGGCCGGATGGCCGCATCACGGAAACTGACGTTCGCGCTGCGGCGAAGACCAAAACCTTGGAGCCGGCGCGCCTCCACGCTGGACATCATCGGGACGAGGACGTCCCGGCTCCAACATCCGCGCGCATTCAACTCTCCGGGATGCGCAAAACCATTGCGCAGCGGTTGGTCGAAAGCCTCGGCCCGGTTCCGCATTTTTATCTCACCATCGAGATCAATGCGAGCCCGCTGATGGAAGCGCGTGAGGAATTGAAGTCCGCGGGAGAAGGCGCGGATGCCGCGAAGATTACCGTGAACGATTTTGTCTTGAAAGCCGCGGTGATGGCTGCGGTGAAGGTGCCGCGTGTGAATGCCTCATTCGATAACGACGCAATCGTGCAGTACGCGGACGTCGATCTTGGCGTCGCCGTTGCGATCGAAGACGGCTTGCTGACACCGGTCATTCGCGCGGCGCAAGACAAATCACTTCGCGAGATTAGCGCGTTAGCCAAAGACCTGGCGCATCGAGCCCGTAACAAGCGGATGAAACCGGAAGAATTTCAGGGCGGCACATTCACCGTCTCGAATCTCGGCGGCATGGGCATCGACAGTTTCTCGGCCGTCATTAATCCACCCCAAGGCTTCATTCTCGCCATAGGCAAGGTCACAAAAGTTCCGGTCGTTGACGATTGCGACCAAATTGTGGTCGGCCATCGCATGTCCATCACTATGAGCTGCGACCATCGCGTCATCGACGGCGCGCTCGGCGCCGAATATCTCAAGGAACTACGGCACCTGCTGGAAAACCCAGCGCTGCTAATGGTTTAGATCTGTAGCCGCTTCGCTGTGCGAAGCGTCTCCTCGATGCGAGCGGTTCGCACAAATGGGGTCGCGCACAGGGCGACGGCTACACTGCTGTGGTTTCCCACATCATGAAATCGTCGAGCGTTTGGCGGGTTTTGTCGGTGACAAATTCGATCACAGTTGCGTCATCGATAAAGCCGAGGACCGGCGTTGCGTCCGGAATCAAATCGAATGGATCGATCAGGTAATTGAGGGCAGCAACGATCCACAGGAGCGCATTGCCGGGGACTTGATCGTATTCGCCGCGATGGTGGGCGCGGATTAAGCGCAACATCGTTTGCAGATAAGGCCAATATTCTTTGAACGGCTCCCTCGGCACTACCGCTGCCTTTTTCGCTGCGTCATTGAAAAGCGCTAGCATAGTTGCAGAATCGTTAAGACAAGCTTTTGCATCGATCAGGGCCCTGGCGAATGCTTCGCTGCGAAGCGCAGGTCTTCGGTAGGGCACATTTTGCTCAGAATTTTTCGCGGTAGGCCGGGCTTTTGTTTCTGAGCGCGACTTGGTTTTCGTTTTTTTCATCTCACGAATCAAAACACTTCGACGCGCGGATGAGAAGCAGATTCGCAATACCCCATATACTACGGTTTTGTTGCGAGAATGAGCGGTGACGGCCCGGGCGCTTCGAGTTTCCGCACTTTTTTGAAGCCGGCGTCTTCCAGCCACTGTTTGATTTCGTTAAAGCTGAACGTGTCGCCTTTTTCGGTGTTCACGAGCATTTGCACGGAAAACATCAGCGAGGGCAGGGGCTTGGTCCGCTCATCGTTCACCAGCCACTCTGCAATGGCGATTGTGCCCCCTGATTTTAACGCCCGAAAAGTTTTCTTGACCAATTGACGACTACGTTGTTCGCCTTCGCTGTGCAAAATATGCCCCAGCGTCGCGACATCGTAGCCGCTGCCAAAGTTCGCTTCTAACAGGTCGCCTTCGATGAAGTCGAAACGATTGCGCACACCAAATTTTTCGGTGATGCGTTTCGTAGTGGGAATCATTCCCGCCCAATCGACCGCCGTCACCTGCACTCGCGGCGATTTCTGAGCCACGGCGATTCCCCAGATGCCGGAACCCGCCGCGAGATCGATCACGCGCACTTGCTCTTTGGCCTTCGCGACCTTCAAGTGATCGGCAAGTTTCTGCGCGCCGGCGTAGCTCATCGGGATGATCGTCTCCACGAGTTGACTGAAGAATTCAGTCCCCTCGGTTTCCTGGTTCACGGCCACCGCCGGTTGGCCGTAGCGGACGATGTCGGTCAGCCGCAGCCAGCGCGAAGTCAATACCGGCAAAATCGATCCGAAAAATCCAGAGAGGGTGGCCGGTTTATCGCTGATAAGAAATGCTTGGCTCTCTGGCGTCAGAGAATATTTCGATTGCCGATCTTTCTTCAGCAATTCCAAGCCGACGAGCGCGTCCATGATTGCGCGCAAGCCTCGCGCGGACGCGCCAGTTTCCTTTTTGAGTTGCTCAACCGTCTTCGGTCCGCCCTGCAAGGAATCAAAAACTTTGTTGTTCACAGCCGCGCTGATGATCAGGGGCGGCGCGTAAGCGAACCCGAACTGCTGCAGGCGTTCGGGGGTGAGCTTTTTCGTTTGGCGCTTTTTCATAAGTGAATGACAACTAATTCGAAACCTTCCTTCGTCCAGCGGATCTAGCCGAAGTCGGCGGGTTCCTCTACACTCCAAATAAATGAGCGCAAAATGGAAGACGCGGGAACAAATGGAGGAGGGGGAGCGAACAGGACTCGCCTCTGTTGCTCAAAAATCCGGCGACTCGCGCGGGCGACAGCACTCTGAGCCAAGTCACGCCTATCGCACCGAATTTCAGCGCGATCGTGCGCGCATCATTCATTCGCGCGCGTTCCGCCGCTTGGAATACAAGACGCAGGTTTTTCTCAACGGCACCGGCGACCATTTGCGCACTCGCCTGACGCATTCGATCGAGGTGGCATCGATCAGCCGCACCATCGCGCGTGCGTTGCGGCTGAATGAGGATTTGGCGGAAGCAATCGCACTCGCGCACGATCTGGGCCATGCGCCTTTTGGACATTCTGGCGAGGAGATGCTGGCTGAATGCATGCGCGAGCACGGGGGGTTCGATCACAATCGTCAGAGTGTGCGCGTGGTCGAATTACTCGAAACTCCGTATCCAGATTTTCCAGGTCTAAACCTGACATTCGAAGTGCGTGAAGGTCTGCGGAAGCATGAGCGACCTTACAAATTCCCAACTCCGGCAGGCGAAGAATACAATTGCCCATCCCTGGAGGGCCAGGTTGCCGATCTGGCGGACGAGATCACGTATTACAGTCACGACCTCGATGACGCGCTTGATTTTGAAATCTTGACCCCGGCGCAACTGGAAGAGAACGAGGTCTGGCGCAACAGTCATCGCGCAGTGCTCGCGCGTTACACCGGCGTGCGAGAACCGGAGCTGCACAAGCTGATTATCCGCGACATTATTGATCATGAAGTGCACGACCTGGTGGCGACCAGCGCGGAAGCGATCGCCAAATCCGGCGTGCAAAGCGCGGATGATGTGCGCCGGAAACCCGCGCCGCTAATTCGCTATAGTGATCAACTGGCAGAAGCGAATCGAGCGCTTCGGAAATTCTTGTATCAGAATGTTTATTATCATCCACGCGTTTCGGAAGTGAACCGGCGCGCATGCGAGATGCTTTTGCGCGTGTTCGAAGGGTACCTGGCCGATCCCGACCGGCTTGGTGACGGCGCAATGCGGCGCGTCGAAAAGGAGGGATTGCATCGCACAGTCTGCGATTACATAGCGGGAATGACGGACCGATATGTAATGGAAGAATGTGCGCGGATTGCTGACCTGTAGCCGCCTCGCTGTGCGAGGCGCACGATTGCGCGACATTGCCACGACCGCGCGTCTCATAGAGACGCGGCTACAGTGCGGCGTTGCCGATCTCGTCGCGTAGGTATCTGATGAGAAAACGGAGGCGTTGATTGAGCGAGCGCTCTTCCAGGAGCCGTTGGCGGCGTAACGGATCGTTCACGAACGTCGAACCCATCAGGTCCGCAAGCATTTCCAAGTCGCGCAATTCGGAGAGATAGCGATCCAGCTTTGCGGGCAATTGACGGCGATCATGCTTGAGGCTGCCATAGAGCTCGACCACTTTTGCGCCGAGCGCTTCGGTCTCGACTGTAGTCGGATCGCGCGATTCTACTGTAGCGACGCTGGCGATCGGAAAGGGCTTCTCCTGTTCGAACATGGTCAAGCGCACACGTTGCAGACCTTGCAGAATCAAATTCGACGTGCCGTCGCTGCGTCCGACACAGGCGCGAATCAATCCGGCTGTGGCGAGATGGAAAAAATCTTCCGGCGCATGCCAATCTGGACAGCTCGGCTTGACCAGGGTCACGCAAAAGATGCGATGCTGTTGGAGCGCGTGCTCCAGCATTTTGCGATAACGCGGCTCGAAAATATAAAGCGGTAACAATGCGTGCGGAAACAGCACCGCTCCCGGAAGCGGCATCACGGGTAGTTGTTCGGGTAAAGTCACGGATGAGGACATGATCCACTGTCATCTGTACCTTATACGCGTCCGGCAAAGGGCAAGTACCGAGGCTGAATGGATCGAACCGTTCAATGGCTGACGTTCGAACGGGTTGGTAGGGCGCGACCGCCGGGCACGCCGACGCCCACAGAGGGCCCGGCGGTCCGTCCCTATCATTTGATCCCCAGCTCGCGAAATTGTTCGAGTGACAGTTGACCTTCGATGTCGGTCTCCGCACGAACTGACGCGTAAACGAGAGCCGAGCCAGCACGTGCTAGCACGACGCGTGAGATCGCGCCCAGTTTACCCATGCCCATCACGGCAAGGGGGAGATTCACGCCGCTGTTTGTCATGAAATCAAGCAAACGTCCGAGTTCGATCGGCGTGTCCGTGCGTGTTGCGACCTTAAAAATATCTGCGCGAAGCGCTTTCGCATTACGCGCTTTGGCCACGAGCAATTTCGATCTCGGGGTCGATTTGAAATCGTGGAATGAAATGATTCGCCGGACGTTTTTCGTTTTGGCCATCGCGAGCAAAGGTCTCAGCGCACGGGCTGAGCGTAGTTCAACGTCGAGATAGTCGGCATGACTTAAAAACCGACTGAGCAACGCACGCCGTTGCCGCAGTGACAATTTGCCGCTGCCGCCTTCGTTGGGGTGTCGCGCTGTGATGATGAGTGGTGCGCGGAGCTTCGCTAAGTTGTTTTCGACTCGATCAACGACGTCTGTGAGACGATCCAGGCGAAGCTCAAACAAATCCGGCGCTTGACGCATTCGCAGCGCTTGCTCCAGATCGTCGCGCGACGCGATCACACCGACTATGCGCGGACGCCGCTTGGTCGAGCGACGCGCCGTCATTTTTTAATCACGTACGGTGCAACCATCCTCTCGACGTACTTTGCGACAATGTCGAACTCGAGATTGACGAGGTCCCCGGTTTTCGCGCGATGAAGATTGGTATGGCGTTTTGTGTAAGGGATAATCCATACAACAAAGGTCTTCGAAAGAATCTCGGCAACTGTGAGGCTGATTCCGTCGACCGCGATCGAACCTTTGGAAGCGACATAATGCGCGAGCCGTTTCGGCAATTCAATTTCCAGCCGAAAGTCTGTGCCTTTCCTGTCGAAGGCAATAATGGGCGAAACGCAATCCACGTGACCTTGAACCAAATGGCCGCCGAGGCGGCCGTTTGTGCGCACAGCGCGCTCCAGATTTACGGGGCTGTTTCGTCGCAACTTGTTGAGGTTGCTGCGAGCGGTGGTTTCTTCCAGTAAATCGAAGGTCAGGCGATCAGCGTGGCGCGAAGTTATGGTGAGACAGCAGCCATTCACGGCGATACTTTCACCGATTTTCACCTGCGCCGCCGCGCGCGGCGCGGCGATTTGTAATCGTGTGCCGCGATCACTCGCACCCACGCCCACAACTCTGCCGACTTCTTCAATTAGTCCGGTGAACATGGGCTTGGGGAAAGCGACTCGTTAAATGGTTGGCGTCGTTACGTTGGACTTACGATTGACGGTTCCATGATTTAATAGCACGAAGGTAATTGAGCGTTGGACGTTTG
>JBKPBJ010000316.1:0-4318 GCA_046726875.1 Verrucomicrobiota bacterium | reverse complement strand
TTTCCTGAAATTTTGCCAACGCCTCGGCACCGGCGCGAGCTTTCTAAAATCGCCATCGTATCTGTTGTTCGAAAGCGGTTTTGCCACCATTCGCAATTTCATTCTCGATCATAGCAACATGATCGTGCAGGACGATTCAGGAATTCCGCTCGCTTACTTCGATCCTAACAAGTGGAATCTGCGTTTCTTTGGCGTTTATCTCGGCCCCATCGACATGTTCAAACAACATTATCAGCCCCGGTTGCGCGAACTGTACGAACAAACCAATCCGTCGCCGCTCGATTTTGGATTTGGATACCGTTGGAATTATAAGGAAGCGAACCTGATCGTCGCTACACGCAAGTAACAGCGTGTCTTGTCATTCCGAACGAAGTCGAGGCTGCAACGCAGCCGCAGGATGCGATGAGGCTAGGCTTTCAATCCCGTTGTAACCGATCGGTAACTTCGCGGGATCCTTCGACTACGCTGCGCTCCGCTCAGGATGATAGAGCGGTTAGAACCTGCGGAACCACGAATAAGGAAAATCGTCGCCCGGGCAATCGGTCGGCCAACGCGGCGGGTTCATTTCGCGGTGTGGCTTCACCGGTATCGTACCTCTCTCGGTTTTGCCGCAGCGGTCTCGCAGGTAGCGAATGAGTTCCTCACACGCGTCGAGCTGTGCGCGTGTCGGCTGGTCCCGATTGAAATCGCCGACAAGACAAATGCCAAGCGAAATATTGTTCAGATAATCGCTGTGCACATGACCCCCGTTGATCTGCCGACGCCAGCGATCGCCGACTTCGATCTGACCATTACCCGTCGATGTGCCGTTCCCGATAACGAAGTGATATGCGAGGCCGTTCTGCATGCGGCGAACATGCTTATGGTAATAATCAAAAACACGCGCATTGCCCTGCCGGGTGCCGCTATTGTGTACGACAATGAATTGCCAGCGACGCCGTTTCACCGGCGCGCGCCGAATCGCTTCGATGACCGAACTTGTCAGGTAACGGTAACTGACTGGGCGACTCCACGGCCAGAAACCGAATCGGCGCGGCGGCGGTGACGGCGGAGGCTCAAAGCCCTGGTCCTCTTCGATCCCGGATTTTTCGATGACAACCTGGGCCTGCCCGCCCGGTGAAACAGTACGCGCAGGCTTTGGCTGTAGCGAAGGCGCTGGCGTTGGCACGGCAATCGCCCGTGGCGGCGGCGCTGCTTCTACTTGCGGCGCCGGCGTTTCTTTTGGCTTGGGCGTCTCCTCTTTTTGTGCCGACTTAGATTTCGTACTCTTCTTCGTCTTGTCGGATGTCTTTTTCGAGCCGGATTTCTTTTTCGCTGTTTTTGGTTTCGGCGTTGGGGTCTGGCGTCGTTTGGCATTCGGCGTTGGCGATTTCTTTGGTTTCGGAGTGGACGCGCTGCGTGTCTCGGTTTCCTCGGATTGACCGCCCCGTTTTTCTTCATTGACCTGACCGCAAAGGAGACCCGCGACCAATGCGCCAATAGCGAGCGCAGTTGCGAGCCAAATGCGAAAGCGCACCACTGCGACGGAGCGTAACAGAGCGCGCGATGCGATCAACCCCGAACGCTTTCGGGGTCAACGCTTACAGCAATGATTTGTCAAAAAAATTACCACAGACCGCGCCTTTTTTAACGTTGTGACCGGCTAGCTTTCGACGCTTCGGTAGTCAGGCTACTGGCGCCGCAGGCGCGGGCGCGAGTGGTGTGGCGACGCGCATTCTCTCGCGCGCACGCCGGATGATGGCGTTCAATTTGCCTCCGAGCAATAGCAGCAGACAAGTGAGATACATCCACGTGAGCAGCACGATGATCGATGCCAGCGCGAGATAAGTCGGGTTGTAACGATCGTATCGCACCACGTAGAGCTGGAAAAGTTTCGTCGCGATGATCCAGCCGATCGCAAAGAAAATTGCGCCCGGCAATGCCTGACGCACGGTTAAATAGTTTTCCGGCGTCAAAAGGTAAAGCGCAAGCGCGAGTCCGACCAGCGCCACGCCCGTCAACGGCAGATTCAACCTGGCGATCCACGCCTGGAGCGGGAATGAGAGTTGCCAATTTACCTCTGCAATGCCGGCCAGCTTTTCGCCAAAAACGACGGCATTGAAGCTAAATACGATGACAATCCCAAACCAGAAAAGCATGAAAAATGAGATGATGTATTTGGACCACCAATGACGATCTTCCTGGACTCCGTGCATCTGGCTGAGTGAGCGTGAAACCGTGGCGATGAAAACGGTCCCGAAATAAATTCCAAGGATGATGCCGGCGTTCGCGAGCAGTCCGCTCGTGCCTGTCACCACAACGCTCGCCATGGCAGAATCCAAAATGTCCTGCACCTTTGGATCCGGCGGCATGAAGCTCTTCAACAGAAGATACATCCGGTGCAACTTGCTGGGATCAGTGCCGAACAGGCCCAGCAGATGCCAAAAAAACAGTGTGCCGGGAGCCAGCGCGAAAAGAAGCAGATACGCCATCTGCGCAGCGAGACCGGTGGTGTTGTCCATTGCGGTTTCCCAAACCAGTCGGCGCACAACGCTCCAAATGAATCTGAGATATTTCATCTGCGCAGGAGTTTACTTTGCCGGGCACAAATATCCATTAAAGTCCCGCTGGTCTAAATCTTCCTTCTCGTCCACGCTCTCGTTCTCGTCCTCGTTTCACGTGAAATCTTTGGTGACGAGCGCGAGGAGGAGGAGGACGAGAACGATTTTGTTGCGCCTTCACTAATAACATGACCAAGAAAAAGATATTGATTCTTACGGCGGGTTTCGGAGAGGGCCACAACAGCGCGGCAAGAGGAATACGCGATGGCCTGGCCCGTGTCGCGCCGGATGCGAGCGAGGTGGAACTGCGTGACTTGTTAGCCGAAGCCTACGGACCGCTAAACGAATTCGTCCGGAAAGCTTACCTGGCGCTGGTCAATTTCGCCTCGCCCGCGTGGGGCACGGTTTACCGCTGGTTCGATCAAAAGAGGGACTTCGACCACGAGTTCGCCCGATTGTCTCGTCTGAAAAGTCACTTGGCGGCGCTGCTTGACCGATTTCATCCTAACGTAGTGATTTGCACCTTCCCCGCGTATTCGAATGTGCTCGGACAAATTTTTGCGGAGAAACCGGGAAGCTTTCGCGATTGCAAGAACATTGTCGTTGTCACCGATTCCATCACTATAAACGCAGCGTGGTACGGTTGCGCTGCTGATTATTTTCTGGTCGCAAATGAACAAAGCGCCAGCGTGCTCCAAACCGGCGGAGTTGTGCCCGAAAAAATCAAGGTCTTCGGTTTTCCTGTCAGTCCCCAATTTGCAGATCTCACTGCTGATCGGCCATTGCCGTCCACTAATTCCAATCGGCGGGTTTTGTACATGGTCAGTGCCGCCAAGCGCGGCGCGCCGGAATTGGTGCGTATGCTCTCGGAACTTGATCTGGATCTTACCGTCACGATCGGTCGTGATGGTGAACTGCGCGTCGGCATTGAAGCGGCCGCAGATGGTCATCCAATCAAGATCGTTGGCTGGACGAACGAACTGCCGCGGATGATGCGCGAGAACCATTTGCTTATCGGGAAAGCCGGTGGCGCTACGGTGCAGGAAACCATCGCCGCGAAATGTCCTATGATTATCAACCACGTCGTTGCTGGCCAGGAGGAGGGCAATGCCCGACTGATTGCCGAAACGAACTCAGGCGCGATCGCCCAGTCGCCAAAACAAGTTGTCGCGGAGGTTGAGCGCGCATTCGATGACGGCGCCAAACTATGGCGCGAATGGGCCGCCAACATCACCAAGCTCAGCCGCCCGCGCGCAGCACTCGACATCGCTGAATTTCTATTGTGCGTGTGAGGTGGTTAGCCTCGACCGTCGGGATTTGCTCGTATTAGCATTCCTTTTGTGTTCCACTTTTCGGTCGTGAAAAATCCCGGGCTGACAGGTTGCAGCCGCGTTGACCGCGTGCGCCGCGCCTTCTGCCGATAACCCGACCGCGACTGTGCGATGCCCGCCATCGCTGCCATTTGCATACGTAGATCGAGCACACGGCTTTCGCATTTGTTTGCCGACGTGGTTAAAGAAAGGCGTGCCCGAACCGTCTTCAGCTGGCTCAGTTATGTTCACTGGGTTTGCTGTTCCAGCGAACACCAACCTTCGATCCAAACAGTTGTCGATCATTTCCGGCGACTACGCCCTCCTGAAAAGCGCAGAACCCTTCGGCCAATTCACCGCCAACGGTGTAACATTTAAACGCGCAAAGTTCGAAGAGGGCAGCGCAGGACATTTGGACCTGCACGTCATCTACGCGCCGACGGGCAGGAACCTTCATTTCGATTTCGA
>JBKPBJ010000315.1:0-2391 GCA_046726875.1 Verrucomicrobiota bacterium | reverse complement strand
AACAATCACGGACGCCCTTGTGGACGCACGTCGCTCGGCGCGCCGACTGCTCCGGTTTGAGCAGGCGCCGGATCATCCGGTTCTGCCGACAATTCCTGAAACCGAATATTTCCGAGGTTTTCTTCTGGAAATGATGCCAGGCCGCTAACTGTTCAAGTGTCATCCTGAGCGGAGCGAAGGATCTCGGATCAATTCTCCCCCGAAATTTTTTGCTCACACTCGATGGAAATCTCTGGAATTCTCGAAGGAGCCACTTAATATCCGCTACGACGAACCCGGGATGGCGACGCGATTGTCATGGCAGAAAAACCTCGATCGATTGAACAAATGCTCGAACTGACTGAGGAAGCGCCGTCTGCCGAGCATCTGGATAATCAGGTGCAAAAAGCGCAGGAGCAACTCCTTCAACTCAAGCGCCAGCAGGAGCAGATCGAAAAGCAAAAACGCGAACTGGAAGAGCTGAGTCGGCGTCAGGACGAATTGGAACAGGGCCGGGGGGAAATAACCGATAAACTGACGCGCGCGCTGGTTGTGCTCGAACGCGAAGCGTACAACGCGCAGAGCAGGCTGGAGCAAATCCGCGTGGCCCGTGAAAGTTTCGCCCAACATCTGGAATTGGTCGAAGCGAT
The DNA here is from genome assembly GCA_046726875.1 of Verrucomicrobiota bacterium. Taxonomy (GTDB): domain Bacteria; phylum Verrucomicrobiota; class Verrucomicrobiia; order Chthoniobacterales; family UBA10450; genus Udaeobacter. Next base: position 1,762 of record JBKPBJ010000315.1, on the reverse strand, counting down.
CGATCCAAGGAACTGGAATCCATCGGATTTGCACAAAGAGCTGAGCCGCGCGTTAAGCACGGTGGAGGACGCTCGCACGGAGTACAACGAACACCGCAGCCGGTTGCAGGCAGCTGGCGGCGCGAACGGCGATGCATCGTTGCCTGATCCGACGCGGGGTGTTTACGAAAATAGCGACGGGCGTTCATTTTCTGAGTGGTTGCAGATTGGCCTCGCGCTCACTTTGCCGCTGATCATCTTTGGCGCCATTGCCATCGCCGTTTTTGCTTGGCTGGCCAGTCGGTGATGGCGATGTTTCGGCGTTCGCGCAAACCGGCCCCGCCGCTTCACCGCAAGCAACAAGAGATAGCACAACAAGAGGCGCAGTTGCGCGAAAAGGTCGAAAGCCTGGAGCGCATCGTGACGCAATCACGGGCGCCTGCGCAGAACAAATCTTCAGCGCGAGAGCCAGACCGCAGCGCAACCAACAATGTTGTCGAAAAGCGATTTCATGTATCGATCGCGATGGACGCCCCGCAGGTGTTTGACGCTGATGGAAGGGGCCGGCGGCCTCGTGCAATGCGCAAAGAGCGTCGGCAGGGGCGGATCGTCTTTCTGATTCTTTTAGCCGCTTTAGGAGTCGCGGTCATGTTGCTCATCAGCCATTTGCATTCCTGAGCGTCTGAAATGGCTGGAAATTCGGATCTCGATGTTGCGTACGTTGCCAGGCTGGCGCGGATCAATCTGACAGAAGACGAGGCAAAAATCTTCCAGAAACAACTCGATGACGTGCTGAAGTACGTCGAAAAACTTCGCCGGGTGGACGTCGGTGGCGTGGAGGTAGCGACGCATGCGCTTCCGGTCTTCAATGTCTTCCGCGAGGACGCGCCACGCGATTGGTTCACAGCAGAACAGGCGCTGAGCAACGCGCCGCGGCAGGCAAACGGCCTTTTTGTCGTCCCGAAAGTAGTGGAATGACCGGGAATGATTTGCCGGCGCTGAGCATCGCCGATCTTCAATTGCTATTGCGCCGCCGCGAAGTTTCGGCGCGCGAAGTGATCAACGCTTTGCGAGAGCGCACTGAAGCCGTTGATGGAGACATCGGCGCATATCTTTCATTCGACATCGAAGCTGCGACGAAAGAGGCGGAACACGCCAACGTCGATCTTCCTCTGGGCGGCATTCCGATTGCGATCAAAGACATCATCAACGTGATGGCTCAGCCGTGCACGTGCGCGTCGAAAATCTTGAACGGATATCGCGCGCCGTACGACGCCACAGTGATCCAAAGATTGCGCGCAGCGGGCGCGATTCCATTCGGCAAAACCAATCTCGACGAGTTCGCCATGGGCTCGTCCACTGAAAATTCCGCGCTGAAATCGACGCGCAATCCGTGGGACCTATCGCGTGTACCGGGAGGATCCAGTGGCGGCTCGACAGCAGCAGTGGCCGCAGATGAAGCCTTCGGCGCGCTCGGCTCCGACACTGGCGGTTCCATTCGGCAACCAGCTGCGCTATGCGGCGTCGTCGGGCTTAAACCGACTTACGGCCGGGTTTCGCGATTCGGTCTGGTCGCGTTTGCTTCGTCGCTAGATCAAGTTGGGCCGGTAACGAAAGTTGTCCGTGACGCTGCGCTCATCATGAACGCTATCGCAGGCTATGATCTGCAAGATTCCACATCGCTGAAGGAGCCCGTGCCCGACTACGTGGCAAATCTCGGAAATGATTTGCGCAGTATCCGATTGGGTGTGCCGAAGGAATACATGATCGAAGGAATCGATCC
>JBKPBJ010000314.1:0-3455 GCA_046726875.1 Verrucomicrobiota bacterium | reverse complement strand
GTCGAGCCGCTCGGCTTCGTTGAAGTACGACTCGCTCTGGTCCCACTGGCCTCGCCTCCGCTCCAAATAGGCCAGCGATTCAAGAATCCGGCTGCTATTGGGCAGGAGCTGGCGTGCTTGCTCAAAGTAACGCACCGCGGTGTCGTAATCGTTCAAGCAGGCGTAATGGTAATATCCCTTGGCATGCATTGCTTCGCCGAGATTGGGCTGAAGAGCCAGCGCGCTTTCGGCTGCCTGCCGTGCCTCTTCACGCAGGGTGAGCGTTGGTTGAAGAGCTTGGTTGCGGTAGCTGGCCGCTTCAACGTATGACAGCAGCGCCCAGCCAAGGGCGAACTTCGGGTCCAAGCGCACTGCTTCTCTAAGATATTTCTGCGCGCCAAGGGCGTTGGCGGTTGTGTCGGCAGTTTTCAGTGTATAAGACAGTCCACGCAGGTAGGCATCGTATGCCTCTGGATTGTCAGTCGGTTTGGCAACGATCACTTGTTCTTCCTGACCAGTGAGTTTCGCTCTTAGCTGGTCGGCGATTGCTTTAGCCACTTCGCTCTCGACTGAAAAGATGTCGGTCAGTTTGCGATCAAAGGTATCGGCCCAAAGATGGGAATCATTAGCCGCTTTGATTAGCTGCACGTTTACCCGCACGGCGTCGGCGATCTTCTGCACGCTGCCTTCCACGATGTGGGCGACGCCAAGTTGGTGGGCGATCTCGGAGAGATTCCCCGGCTTACTCTGATATTGCTGCGTGGAAGTGCGCGAGATTACCTTTAAATCAGCGATCTTGGACAGACGCGTTAGAATCTCGTCCTGAATGCCGTCAGCAAAGTAGGCGTTGTCCGGATCGTGACTCAGGTTTTCAAATGGCATTACCGCGATGCTTTTTTCGGGAATCGCTGACGCGATGGTAGAGCTTTTCGGCTTTTGTTGTTGCAAAAGAAGAAAGCTGCCGATTGCCAATGCGACGATGATGACACCGGTAATGAAAATCGGCGAGATCCGCCTTCGCACCGTTACGGCGTGACCAGCGGCGGCCGCTACAGCAACAGGCATGAATTTCTGCGGCGCTGCCGGATTGCCCAGCTCGTCGGTGTAAACATTTACGGCGTGAACGCGGACGCCGTGTTTCACTTCGCACTCACCAAGATCGTGTAGGAGCGAACGCCACCGCGGATATTCCTCCAAATCTTCAGCGACATGCTGGGAGAGCAGAATGTGTCCGGCGTCGCCGCAATCCATGATCCGTTGCGCGACGTTGATGCCAGGCCCGGCAATGTTGGCTTGTTCGTTTAGATCGGTGATCTCATTCACCGGGCCGCTATGAATGCCCATGCGCACGCGAAGCTCGGGATGTTTTTTCAGTTCCTTGCTGATTTCCAATGCGCACAACACCGGCGCTTCAGGACCGGCGCGAAAAACGAGGGCCCCGCCATCGCCAGTCGGTAGACGCAGCAATTTGCCTTCGGCTTCAGCGACGCGGAATTGCTCGGTGCCGCGCACGATGTCCCTTAACGTTTGCATCTGCTCGCTCTGCTCGGTGATGAGCAATTTGGAGTAACCGACGACGTCGATAAAAAGGACGTGGCCGATTTCCAACCGAATTTCCGGTTTTAGCTCGGGGGAGGACATCTCGTTAACTACAAGAGGGCGAATCAATAGTTCTGCTTCAGTGCGCTGTCCAGAACAAACCCATTAGCCGCGTTCCCGCCTTCGCCGTAGGCTCGGCGGCAATGGAAGCGTAAATCGTTTGCCGCGCCGTCCCGTCCCGCCGGATCTTCGTGCGAAGGCGGGCCCCCCACTAAAGTCGCCGCGGCGACCGTAGGCGGGTTGAACGTTGGGCTTTTTCATCCGAAATAGCACCCGGTCATGGCGCGACTTCACGAATACCAGGGCAAAGCTATTCTCGCTGCTAACGGCTTCAAGATCCCGCGTGGCCGGGCCGCATCAACCGCGGACGACGCTGTTACAGCCACGAAGGAATTAGGCGGCGAAGTTGTAGTAAAGATCCAAGCCTGGACCACAGGACGGGCCGGGATCGGCGGAGTCGTCTTTGCCAAAAAACCGGAAGATGCGCACGCGCACGCTGAGCGGATGTTGTCGATCAAAGTAGGGCAGTTTCCGGTCGAAGCTGTGCTGGTGGAAGAAAAGGTCGACATCGACCGGGAGTTTTTTCTTTCGTTCGCGATCGATGACGCCGTCCGCGCCCCGATGATCATTTTCGCTGCCGGCGGCGGCACAGGAATCGAAGAGCGCGCCGCTGCCACCCGAAGAATTCCCTGCGATGTGAATCGCGGACCATTGGATTCAGCAGTCGATGAAGCCGTGGCATCGTGCGGACTCTCAGCGAACAATGCGAAGCAGCTGAATGAGTCCATCCGAAAATTGTTCGCCGCCGCCCACAGCGTTGAGGCGCGTTCACTTGAGATCAATCCTCTGGTGCTGACCAAAACCGGCGAGTTCGTCGCCGCCGATTGCCGCATCACGATTGATGATTACGCCGTCGCGCGGCATCCCGAGCTCGGGATCGAAATTGCACGTGAGTTCGATCATCCGCCGACCGCCCTCGAGCGCATCGCTTACGCCGTCGAACAAAACGATCATCGCGGCACATTCTATTTCGCACAGTTGGCAACGGCGGCATCAAAAGGATCCAAGGGACTGGTCGGATTTCACGGCGCAGGTGGTGGCGGCTCGATGATGTCGATGGATGCGATCGTGAATGCCGGGTTTACGATCGCCAACTTCACGGACACGAGCGGCAACCCATCTGCATCAAAAGTGTATCGCGCAGCGCGAATCATCCTCGCCCAGCCGGGTCTGGTCGGTTATTTCGGTTCCGGCTCCGGCGTTGCGAGCCAGGAACAATACTGGTCCGCGTACGGTTTGGCGAAGGCGTTTTGGGAACTCGATCTCGATATCCCCGCAGTCATTCGTTTAGGCGGCAACACCGAAGACCGTGCTGTGGACATTTTGAGCCGCGTGTCGAAGCTGCTGCGCGCGCCAGTTGAGGGCTATCGCAAGACAGACACTCCGGCGTTCATCGCTTCGCGTTTCGACGAGTTGGTCGCCGCCGGTGACGACGGAAAAAAATGCAAGCCGCGCCTGTCGCGTATGCCTAAATTTGTGAAAGATCCATCCGCCACAAAGCTCGGGGTAAAAAATGGCCGTGTCTGGATCGACACCGGGCGTTGGCCGGAGATCCGGGCCGCAGTTGAGACGCACTCAGGCGGATTAATCATCGATCGCGAAGGTGCCCCAGTAGCGGCATTGCCGAGCGAAGAGTTCGCTGCCAAAGATTCCGAACTGCTCGCCTGCGACGTCGAATGCCGTCTCGCTGGCATCGAAAGTTTTTTCCTCGAGCTTGATATTCCAGGATTAAATGAACTGATTGGAAACGATTAAATGGCGATTTTGATTGACGAAAAAAAGCGCGTGCTCGTTCAAGGGATCACGGGACGCGAAGG
>JBKPBJ010000313.1:0-4184 GCA_046726875.1 Verrucomicrobiota bacterium | reverse complement strand
GCGCGCTACATCATTTCAGGCGTTGTCTCGCATTAAGTCCGACCGGTGCTCACGCCGCTGATGCCAAAAACTCAATAAAACATGATGAAATCGCCGCGCTGACGGCGTTGTCTGGCGATTCCGTCATCACTCGATCGGAGGCGGCCCGTTTGCGAAACGAAAATCTTAATCTGCACAAAGAACTTGAAGCGCGCGCCGGTCCAGGGCGACCTGTGCCGGAGAAATCACCGGACAGCGGCGCAAACTCAAAAAAAACCGCCTCCAGAAAAGGAGACGGGACTTATGTCGTGCAGCCAGGCGATACGCTCTTCTCCATTTCGCGGAAGTTCTATAAGTCGCCCACGCGCTGGAAAGACATTCTGAACGCAAACAGGAAGAGTATTCGCGACCCGAAAAAACTTACGGTTGGCCAGACCCTGGTAATTCCGTAGGCACTTTGGGTTCTCAGGGACGGTTATCGAGGGAATCTAGAACTTAACCTGGAGGGCCACTGCGCCCCCAAGGTTGGCCACTTGGTAATCGAAAACGCTCTGATTGGATTGGCTTGCTGCCAATGTACTCACCGCGCTCAGCGTAAGATATTTATTCACGCGATAGTTTGCAGTAAGCGCAAGAATTTCACTGATGTCATCGCGACCTCCCTCATAATACTGCCGTACCACGAGCGTACCAACGGCGTTGATGAAAAAGGAACGTGTGAGATTGGCTGAGTAAGCGAGATAGGTCCCATAATCGCTTCGCTGTGCTGAAATCGCGTTTATGTTCGGTGGCTGTCCAGATTCCTCGGCCGCGACGCTGATATTTGCGTACGCACCTAAAGTCAGCGTTTGAGCTCGACCAAAACGAAACGGAACCCCCGCGTCTATGATGAAGGCATGGTTTTGGAAGAAAGCTGCAAAGCTGTTTTTCTCGGTCAGCCGGTTGTAATCGTACTCGACGCGCAAAAGCAGATTATGCCACTGCGGCACGAGATATCTGAAGCCAACTTCCACATCAAAGCTTCCGAAATCGAAGTTGTCGAATCGATCGTAATAAAACAGTTGCTCCCGGACATCGATCAATCCGTAAAACGTGTTGGTAATTCGCGGCTCGTAAAAGGCTGCTGCTGCCGGCGCCACGACAAAATCGCTCTGCTCCCCACTCCGCGTCAGAGCGACGTTCGATGTCCAGTAAAACGGCGCGCCCACCGAGATTGTGAACGGTTGATATTCTTCGACCCGTTTGAGGATTTGCTGCTCCCCGAGATCGGCGTCGCCAGGCGCGGCGGCAACATTGCCACCTTCGACACCGCTTGGAGGGACAGTGGGAGGAAAAGCCGATGGGGCCTGCTCGCGCGTCAACTGCGCCTGGTTCGCGGTCTGCGCCGAGCCGTCATTCGTTGAGGTAACAAAGAGCACGCCCAGCGTCGTGACCAACCCGCATAAATGACGGTCAAGGCGAGATCTCACGAGCACGACCACTTCCTGCCTAGTTTGTCCATGACGCCGCTAATCTTCTCAGCCATATCAATGGGCAGGTTGAAATGCCAGCTGCCTAGTGACTAGAAGGCCCGCGTGCCGGCACCAACACGATTACTGGTCACTCCCCGATCGCGCATACGCCGAATATCCGCCATGTCGCGGTCTGCTTTCATCATGCGATTGACATTGAGGCGCTCGGCGTTGACCCCCGTGCGCTGGTTGTGGCGGGGGACTTTAAGCCTTCCGTCAGGGCCAGGGACAGCACCATCGAGTAACGACCGCAACTGATCGCTGTTTTGAATATTGACTACTGTTCTTGCCCTCTTCCCGTTGACAGGGCTGCCGGGCGACGGAGCATCGAACGGCGGGGCGTCTGAGAGTGGTCGCGGTTTGTTCGCACCCGCGCCAGCAAACGTGCCGGTAGTCGTGCTATTACCGCCAAAGCCCGTGTAATTAGCGTTGTTTGTGTAAACGTGGGCCGGAGCTTCGCCGCCGATAGTGACTACAACGTTGTCGAAAATCGTAATCGAATTCGCGGCGAGAATCTTTGCGCTGTTCCCACCGAGGGTGACGTTAGAAACGAAATTGAGATGGCCGTTACTTCCCGGCGCGTAAAGTTTCAACATCGTGTCAGCCGAGAGAGTGCCACCGCCGATATTGAGCACACCGTTTGCGCCGAATACGCCGGCTTTCAGTACATCTGCGTGAGCGCTGGCATTATTGAATGTGATCGATCCGTTCCCGTCCATGTAACTGAGAAATGTGCCGCCCACGTTGTAATTGCCACCGTTAATCAGAATCGCGCTGGACGCGGCACCGTCGCTACCGTAGAACGCAATTGTCGCGTCGTTAGCGACATTTGCGTTGCCTGCAACATCCATTGCGATAAGGCCTACACCGCTAATGACACCGCCCTCGCGGTTATCGATCTGAGCCGACAAAGAATTTGCGCTAATGTTCCCAGCTGCGACGAAAATGGCAGTATTATGATCCATTATTCCACCGGTGTTTTGAATCGCGAAAGTAACATCGCCCTGAGCAGTTATGTTTTCCAGATGCCCTGGAAGGGGGGCCAGGCTGACAATGCCTCCCGTATCGATTTCTCCCCCATTGTTCCAAAGCTCAAGCGTCAGATTGTTGGTGGTGAGGTTTCCTCCGATTGCGGCAACAATGTTCGCCCCATTAACAACTTCATTGATGTTGTTGTTAATGAAGAGCGTAGTGTCGCCGCCCGCGTCTGTAGTCAAATTATTTCCGACAGTTAAGAAAAGATTCGCACTGGGCAAGTTACCTGTTTGTTGAACCGGCGTCCTAATCTTGAGGTCAATTCCACCGGAGTTGGTCTCGTTGTGAGTAACCAGATTCTTACCGACGAAAAGTGTAACATTTGCGCCGTTCTCTTGTGGTGCTTGCACGGCGTGCTCGACCCCCAGAAACAAATCGGCCGTGGTCAAGTTACCGCTAACACGAAGGTCGATATTAGCGCCGGTTCCTGATTGTGCGGTCGCCGTCGTTTGCAAGGCAAGCGATCCGCCAACAGTGAGATTTCTGTCCGCCAGAACGTCGATATTAGCTCCTGTTGTTAAGTTACCAATATCGGTGGAAATATAGAGGTTGCCGCCGACCAGCAAGTCTGTGCCGGCGAAAAGGACGATGTTGAGACCCGAAGTAATTTCCCCATTCCGTCGAATGATGGTCAAATCATTCGCAACGTTGATCATCTGACCGGCGGCAATACTTACGTTGCCGTTAGAATTGATCGCCGTTTCATCAGAGATTTGACCGCTCCAATCCAAGTTTTCTCCGGCGAATAAAGTAATCGTGGGGGAATGGATGGCTGCCTCATCGTTGATTGAAATGTTACGTCCAACGAATCCGTATAGATTTTCCGTTGTGATGCTAGACGTCAGGGACATGTCGCGCTCGGCAAACAGGCTGACTTGGCTCGTCGTGCTAATATCAGAGCCAAGGGTCAAATCACTACTCGAGCCGCGAGCGTAAATCGTCAGGTCATGCAGGCCAGAGAACGAAATCTCGGGACCGAGCGTGATTGGACCATTCTGCGTTGCCAGTAACAGGCCGCGAATACCTGAAAAGGTTAATACACCGCCCGGACCACCGGAGGTAATGCCATTGACGGCGATCAGGCCCAGATTGGTTTCGCCATTTGTGGTGTCGATAAGTGGGTCACCCGTTAGCTGTAACGCAGCGAACTTAAACGCCGCGCCGGAGCTATCGCCGATCAGGGTGTCGAAGCCGCTCGCGGTGTCGAAGGCCGATGTAGATCCAAAGCCCCACGTGGAGAACGAACCGTCAATCGATTGTCCGCGATAAATTTTGCCGTAATCGGTTACGCCGTTAGTAGTGATTGAAGGATCCGTCGCAACGACTGTGTCACTCGTTATCACGTAAGGATTCGGGGAATTAATGGTGCTCGGCGTACCAAACTTGCTTGGCGTTCCTGATGCGGACGGAGTTGGTGTCGGCGGTGGAGGTGTGGGCGTAATCGGGGGAGGTGTCGGCGTTATCGGGGGAGGTGTCGGCGTTACTGGGGGAGGTGTCGGCGTTACTGGTCGAGGAGTTGGGCTGGAGCTCGAAGTGCTAACTAAAATGACTGGGTTCGCGTTTGCGTTTTGATCGGTCGTGCCGATCACGTCCACGAGATTTCTGGCGAGAGGCTGACTAGTTGGCAATTGCCCCGCAAGCTGCTGGTTCATCACGGCG
>JBKPBJ010000312.1:0-4556 GCA_046726875.1 Verrucomicrobiota bacterium | reverse complement strand
TTTTTCTCTTCGCGCTTGATCGCTTCCCATTGTTTGAGCACGGCGCCGGCGTCGCGTGCTTCGCTCGTGCCGAACACATGGGGATGCCGCCGGATTAGTTTGTCCGACACCTGCTCAATCACCTCCTCGATGTCGAACCGGTGGGTTTCGCGTGCGATTTGGGCATGCATCACTACGAGCAACAAAAGATCGCCGAGTTCCTCGCGAAAATGAGCGTCGTCCTGAGCGCGCGCGGCCTCGGCGGTTTCGTATGCCTCCTCAATGAGCGCTGGTAGCAACGACCCGTTAGTTTGCTCACGGTCCCATGGGCAACCACCAGGAGCGCGAAGTTTCGCGACGATGTCGCAGAGCTTCTCGAAGTCATCGGTGATTTGTGGTCGATGATCAAGCATAAGGAACCCCTTCGAGTGTACAGCTCTTCACTGAGCACGGATCTAGTGGGAATCCAGTCCCGACTTACAACGATCGCACTTTGTTCTTTGCGCGATAATGTGGGTTAAGAGCTGCACATTCCGTGACGAAGCGATCAGACTGACGATTTTGACGCCTCGGCCTCTGATCGATGGGCGCTAATCAGTCTCAGTATCGGCCTTGTGTGGCGTCGCGGATCGTCTGTGTGCGAATCTGCTTCAGTTTTTGGTACTGCTCAGGTGACAGGATCGCCTTCATCTGCGGATCCGTCTGCTGATGAATAGCCCTGACTTGTTGCATTTTCTGCGTGCTTGAAAGCGAATTATCGCTTTTAATTGCCTGCACTTTTGGTACTTCGTCGGCAAGAATGGGCAGGATTTTGTCCTTTTGTTGGGGCGTGAGGTTAAGCTGTTGTGCTATCGCCTGAGCCTTTGCCATCGCACCCCCTTTTTGAGCAAACGAAGCGGGTGCCAGCAGCGCAAACATCGCGACGGATAAGGCCGAGATAATGAGGTGAGTGTGGTTCTTCATATTTTCTCCTTTGGTTTGGCGCGCCATCGTGGTGAGGGCGGTTCATTAAGTCAAGCCCAATTGCGGGAGACGGATCGTTCGGAAGAATTTTTTTTGGAAATCGAAGGTCGCGTCGGAGATTTTCGCTACAACAGATGCCACTTCAGGTCGCGAGAGTTGCGTTTCCTTTCCCATAAACGGATTCCACCGAGGAATGCGTTTTCATTTTGACCGCGCACGATTCCCTTAGGCAATCGATCGAACCGATGCACCAGGCCGCCGCCAAGAACGATGTAGTCGGCGATGAACGCGCGCTTCAATTGGCCGACGGCGTAAAGGACTTCGCGTTTCCATTTTCTTTTGCCCAATTTCGCCAGGCCGGGGACACCGAGATGGTTCTCAATGATCTCTCCATTCGGGTAGGGGAGGTCGCCCAGCTCGAGCGACATGAGATTTCTGTCCCACACCAGCGCGGACCCGAGCCCGGTACCGAGCCCGAGAAACAGCATGGGCCCACCGCCGAGATAACTGCCGAGCGCTTGCATGGCCGCGTCGTTAACGATGCGCACAGGTATTCCCAGTGCCCGCGCGAAATTGAAATGGATCCAGCCTTTGCCCAGGTGCTTCGGGTTTCGAAGAATTCGTCCGTTGCGCACAGGCGCTGGAAAACCAATCGACGCAACGTCGAATTTCCAGCCGCGCACGTTCTCCTTAAATTTGGCGACAAACTGTTTTGGAGTCATTCGTCCACCGGAAGCAAATTCACGTTCCACACCCTCGGACAGGAGCAGTTTGACGAAGCTACCGCCGATATCGACGACGAGAATTTTTCTCTTCATGAGCGCGCGTTCGCGCGAAGTGAAGCCGACTTATCGGCCGCGCCCGAACAATCGTCCCATGCCGGTCTTCGGTTCGGGCTTTGCAGCTGTGCTGCCAGGCCAGCACTCTACAATTTCGAGCGCAACGAACCGGAACAGCAATTGCCGGGCAGATTTCAAATCGAGACGCAGATTTTTTGCAATCTGTTGCACGGACCGGGCGCCATTGAATTGCGAGGCGAATTGGGCCTCATCCGAAGTCAGCTTCAACTTTTGGACACGATCGAAGCCTTCTCTCGTGTAAGCCGGGATCGATGCCGGATCGAAACCTCCTGGTTGCTCCGGGTTCTGAACGAGGCGCAACGTTTCCAGGGACCAGTCGTCCACATCGGGGTCGCCGGTCACGTCACCAAGCCCGCCTAACAGGTCAGTGTTCTTTTCAAACATGATCCACACATTTGACGCCGACCACAGTTGTGAGAAGAGCATTTGGCCATGGTGGCGAATCAAATCGAAGGCTGGCTGCCGCTCGATCGACTCGTTGCGCGCAAGCGTTAGCAGAAAAGGAGTTCCGTTTTCTTTCTGCTGGTCGCGAGCATTGCGAACGATCTCTGGATCAACGTTGGCGAGGATAGGCGGCGTCTCCGGACAGTAAAGATCGGGATCCCGCGTTGTGGCCAAAACAATCTCGCCGTCACGCGCCAGAACGTCGATCGGTTCCTGATCCCAGCACGCTCGCAGTAATCCAGTCAGGTTCTCTTTTCCGATCGCTCGGATCGCAAGGTTTAACGGAAACAGGTTCGTGCGACCGCAGAAGTAAACATCAGCCGTGCCGGGTTCCTTCCGCTGCCCGGCCTCCGTGGCCGCAGCGTTCGAGACGGGCTCGGCCCAATCAGATGTGGGCGCGGATGCACGCCACCACTCGCCTGACTGGAAAGCCTCGGCACTCGCGCCAGCCTCGGACGACGCCTCGTCCTCGCGCGAAACGGGAGGTCGATCGATCTGGTCGCGCTCTTCGCTGTTCGAACGTTCCATTTGGGCTTGGGGTAGCTTGGGTTTGCCGGCTGCTGTCGCCGTAACTTGTTCTATCCCCGTAAGCAAATCCTATATCAATCCTTTATCAAGAAGCCAATGTTCGCAACGGAGAACTCTCATCCCGTCCTGAGAACCGCCGGGCCAGCTCGTGTCTGCTGATTTTGCCGCGCTCGTTTGTCGGAATTGCGTCGACTATAAAAATTCGTTTCGGCACCTGCCAGCCGCTCAACGCGCTGCGGCAAAATCGTAAAAGATCGATTTCGCTTACTTCCGGCGCTGCCAGCACGCACGCCGCCACTTCTTCATTTCGTAATCCTGCACCTGTGAGACGGCCGAACACGACGGCCTGCCGCACACCCTTAAAACGCAATAGATGCGCTTCTACTTCCGCCGGATTCACTTTGTTTCCGGCGACGTTGATTACGTCCGAAACCCGGCCCACGATCTTCAGCGCGGAATCGTGCGGCGCGAGCAGATCGTCGGGAACAAAAACACCGTTGCCAAGCTTCTGCTTGTCCGCGTCGGGAAAATAGCCGTCACTCACTGCTTCGCTAGAAACGCGGATCTGGCTCGCCGCCTCGGTTGGATCGATAAGCTGAACTTCGACACCTTGCATCGGCAGGCCCACAACACCGTCCTCGAACGTTGTGCCGTGGCGATCGTAGCAAATCGCGCCGCATTCCGACGCTCCGTAGAAGGAATGGATGGGTTGCTTGAATTTCTCGAAAAACGTTTTCGCCACCGTGCCGGAGAGCGGCGCACCAGCAGAAATGCATAGCCGAAGTTTTGGCAACGAGGGCACGTCATCCATGTCGCAAAACGACTGGTAAAAGACCGGCGTACCGGGAAATACCGTCGATCCGGTGCGCGCCAGATCAGTGAGAACGGCTCGCGGTGTTCTGTCGCGGCTGATAGCCATCGGCACGCCGCGCCCAATCAATGGTGTAAGCAAATTGCTAAACCCATACGAGTGCGACATAGGGATAACCCCAAAATTCAGATCGTTGTCTGAAATGCCCATCGTATCGCAAATCTGATTACAATCGGCCAGCAACTGATGACTGCGAAATCGAATCGCGCGCGGTGCTGCCGTTGTGCCTGAGGTAAGTTTTAAGAGCGATGGTGCATTTTCGCCCCACTCTACTGTGGTGTTGGTTGTTCTCAGCCGAGTGATCCGCGGACAATTTCCGCTGGGGACATCCTCCTTCGCCGAAGCTCCGGCGGACGAGGTGGACACGAGAGCGCTCGCTCCGCAAATCATCAATGCCGTATCGCGTTGTTGTTCACTGAGCGACTCATCCAGCGGAAGAACAACCAGCTGCTTTCGCAGGCAGGCGATAAAGATGGATGGCCAATCTTCGTGATTCCCGATTTGAACCGCCACGACCGCGCCCGCAGGCAGCGCATCGATTTTCTCTTCGAAAATGGCTGCTTGCTCTTCAATCTCATCGAAGCTTCGCGCGATTTTACCGGTGGAATCAAAAATCGCGGCGTCATCGCCTTTGCGCGAGGCCGTCTTCTGCCATGCGACTAACAGTGGATCGCCACGTTTCATCAGTTGCAAAAACCGGCGTTCACGGATACATTCCACGCTCCATTTGGAAGATGAAAGCAGGCATTCATCCAGAATATTACGAGACCGATATCGTGTGCGCATGTGGCGCGGTGTATCACACTCGCTCCACGCGTCGCGATATTAAGATCGGCATTTGCGCCGCTTGTCATCCCTTTTTCACCGGCGAACAGAAGTTTGTAGATACCGCGGGCCGGGTCGAGAAATTT
>JBKPBJ010000311.1:0-3427 GCA_046726875.1 Verrucomicrobiota bacterium | reverse complement strand
TAAACGCGGATGACGGCATCATGTGAACGGCTGTAGAATTTCACGTATCCGATTGCATTGATACTTGCATTTGACCCAGCATACCACAATCGCCCGAACGGCAGCGCCTCGAAACGAGATCAGGCGCGCTTAGCGCTGTGTGGGCGCAGGTTGCAAGCGCGCAGGGCAAAAGTCAGGTGCTCCGCGGTGAACCACCAGTGACTTCCTCGGCTCCGGTATCCCGCCAAACGCTGGTGCCAGCCAGGAATCAGCGCTGGCTTCTCCCGTCTGACCTTCTAACGTTGTCCACTTCTTTATCCACCGGCGAAAAAAATTGGGCTTATTTGGAATACTTCGGACAACGTCTCGCCGCGCTTTTACCTCTGAAAAACGACGTAAGAGCAGGTAAGGTCACATGAGGATATTCTTCGCGCGTTCATTGCGAACGAGACGCCCTACCAACTAAGCTATACCCCCGTTTACCTGCGGAAACGGAGGAATAATCTAAGAAGAATCCATTGTCCACCTTCCTTGAACGGCTGCACACGATGCGCACCGGGCGAGCGTTTCTAAAATTATGGAGTTGTTCCTGATGCTGCCTCCAGCGCGAGCGCAGCAGCAGACTGCGTCACATATTCTGAGTACGGTCTGCGACGCTCAAAGTTCCAAAGAAATTGCCGAAATTAGTTGCCGCGAAAACACGAATGGTGCGAAAGAACGATTGCAGCGGGCGCGTTCGTGCTTAAGGTGCGCTCTCCAATTCTCGATATGCTTTGCATGATTCTCGCTCAGGCCCAAACGGGATCGCCTGCACCAGTGCCCGGTGGCGGTATCGGCTCGTTTTTCGTGCCGTTAATTTTCATTTTCATCATCATGTATTTTGTGATGATCAGACCCCAAAAAAAACGACAGGAGCAGCAACAGAAATTGATCGCGAGCCTGAAGAGTGGCGACCGCGTGGTGACCAATGCCGGTATTCACGGTCTCATTGTGAATGTGAAAGAGAACACCGTGCTCCTGAAAGTGGCCGACAATGTGAAAATCGAGATCGACAAATCGGCTGTTACCAACGTGCTGAAAGAGGCGTAAGTTACTAACACGTTCGCGGCTACCACTCGCCGAGAAGCGATGAACTAATGAGCAAATCGAAAATCAACGTTCGGAGATCGAAAATTCCATGACTCCTGTGCTCACGTTCTTTATCGGGCTCGCCATACTGGTCCTGTTCGGCTGGTATTTCGCGACTGAAAGCGATCGATTACGCCGCATTCTCGGGACTGTCCTCACAATCGTGGTCACGCTGTTTTGCCTTTGGTCGACCTATCCGCCTTTCGACGAGAAGCGACCCGATGGGACAGTGATTCGCCGCGGGAAAATCCATCTCGGCCTCGACCTTCAAGGCGGCACGTCGTTCCTGATTCGCCTGGAGCCGCCGGCAAGCGCGGATGGTGGAAAGCGGCCAATTACAAAAGCAATGGTCGATCAGGCGATCGAAGCCATCCGCAAACGTGTCGACCGATTTGGGGTAAGCGAGCCGATTATCACGCCACAGGGCAATGACCGTATTCTGGTGCAAATCCCGGGTCTCGATGCTGCCAACATCCAGGAGGCGCGCGCCCAACTTTCACGCGTAGCCAAGCTGGAGTTCCGCCTCGTGTATCCGGACAACGGTCAACGTTTGAGGGCAATTGATGAAGGAAAGGAAGTTATTCCGCCAGAATACCGGATCGAAACATACAAGCAGCAAGTGGAAGGCGGAAAACCAATCGAAGAACGTTTGCTCGTCAAAAAGAAAGCAGATCTCGGCGGCAACCATGTTTCGCAAGCCGCTGCCGGATACGGTCAAGAAGGATGGGAAGTCACACTCAGGTTCGACACGGAAGGCGCCAAAACATTCGGGCAAATCACGGAAGCAAACGTGGGTCATCGATTCGCGATTGTCCTCGATGGCGCGATTCAATCAGCACCTGTCATTAAGACGGCCATTTACGGCGGTAACGCGGTCATCAGCGGCGGACGCATGGACGAGCCGGAGGCGCGCAATCTTGCCAGCGTCTTGGAGAACCCGCTGCAAACCCCGGTGAAGATTGAAGAGGAACGCCAGGTCTCAGCAAGCCTGGGCAGCGACTCGATTAAAAGCGGCATCTACTCAGGAATTGCAGGCTTCGTCCTAGTGGTCGTTTTCATGGTCATTTATTACCGGTTGGTCGGTCTGATCGCCGACGTAGCTTTGCTGATCAACTGCATCATGGTGGTTGGCGTGTTAGGCATGTTTAACAGCGTCCTGACACTTCCTGGCATTGCTGGTCTCATTCTCAGCTTAGGAATCGCAGTGGACGCGAACGTTCTCATCTACGAACGGCTTCGGGATGAAATTACACAGGGGAAATCGCTTCGTGTGGCCATCGATACCTCTTATCGAAAAGCTTTCAGCGCGATCTTCGACGCGCACGTTACGCAGTTCCTTACAGCGGCGATTCTTTTCTGGCTGGCGAGTGGACCGGTTAAGGGTTTTGCACTCACGCTGACCATCGGCATCGTGGCATCAATGTTTTCGTCGCTGCTAGTCACGTACACCTGTTTTTCCTGGGCATTCGCGCTCGGCTGGCTGAAGCGGGTGTCAATGCTTCACCTTATCCGTTCAAAGGGGTTCGACTTTCTTGGAAACGCACCCAAGTTCGTATCGATATCCGCTGTGGCCACGCTTCTGTGCCTTGGCGTGTTACTCTTCAAGGGTGAGCGCAATCTCGGCGCCGATTTTAGAGGGGGCGATTTGCTCGTCATTTCTGCGTCTCACAAGCTAACACCGGATGAAGTACGCGGCGCGCTGGCCCATACGGGATTCCAAAACAGCGCTATTCAATCGGAAAAGGTGGCGAATCGGGATCTCATCAGCATCCGAGCTGATTCAGGCGCCGCAGATAAGATCAAAGCGCGACTGATCGAAGCCTTGCCGACAGCAGGTCTGAAGTTTGAACAGACGGACCACGTTGGTGCATTGGTGGGAAAAGAATTGGCGACAAAGAGCGCGCTGGCTCTCGCGCTTGGCCTGCTGGGAATTTTTATCTACGTGAGCTTCCGGTTTGCCACCTCGTTTGCCGTGGCTTCACTGGCAGCGCTGGCGCACGACCTAATTATCACTATCGGCATCTTCTCCCTGAGCGGGCGTGAGCTTTCCTTGATTATGGTGGCTGCCATCCTAACGATCGCCGGTTACTCCATCAACGATAAAATTGTCGTTTTCGACCGCATTCGCAGCGGCTTGCGCGATCGACTGTCTGGAACGGTGGCGGAAGTGATGAATACATCAATTAATGAAACTCTCTCGCGGACGATCCTTACCGGAGGCACAGTTTTGCTGACGGTACTCGCGCTGTATTTCTTTGGTGGCCCAGTTCTAAACGATTTCGCGTTCTCCTTTCTTATCGGTGTTATTATCGGAACGTAT
>JBKPBJ010000310.1:0-3867 GCA_046726875.1 Verrucomicrobiota bacterium | reverse complement strand
GCGAGACGTGCCGTCGAGGAAGGTTTTGGACGCGTGGTTGCAGCTGGCGGCGACGGAACCGTGAATCATGTGGCAAACGGAATCGCCGGCAGCAATGCTGCGCTGGGCATTCTTCCCATGGGCACGGTCAATGTTTTCGCCCTGGAGCTTGGTCTACCCTCAAATGATCTCGAGCTTTGCTGGCAAATCGTCGAGGCCGGAAGCATACGTCTCGTTGATCTACCGAGCGCGAATGGAAAATATTTCGTGCAACTCGGTGGCATTGGGCTTGATGCGCAAGCCGTCAAGGAGACCACTGTTGCGTTCAAGCGTAGTCTTGGCCCGCTCAGTTATCTTATCTCCGCAGCGCAGATTGCAGCGCGCCAACCTCCAAAGCTTTTCATCGAGTCGGACGACGCGCCTGTGCGGGAAGGATCGTTTGTGCTCGTCGGAAACGGGCGTCTTTACGGCGGGCCTTTCCCGTTTTTCAAGCAGGCCCTTGTCGATGATGGTTTACTCGATGTCGTTGTGTTCAAGCGGCTCGGGTTTCTCGAGATCATCAAATATCTCCATGACGTTGTATTCAGCTCCGACATCCGTGTTCCGGAAATTGAATATTTTCAGACTCGCCAGCTCCGGGTAAGCAGTGAGCAGGACGTTCCGTTGGAGCTGGATGGTGAATTAGCCGGTAACTGCCCGGTTGACTTTCAAATGCACGAAAAAGCCCTTCCTGTGCTGTCGCGTCCGGCATCGCTCTAGCGCGCTACTGTTCATTTCAATTTCAGCTCACATATGTGAGCGAAATCTGAAACATCATAGCAGCCCACGTCTGAGCGCTGCGACAACTGGTTTTTCGCGCAGAACCACGTGATGTTCTGTGGGATGGATCACTGTACAGGCTGGATTCGGGAAAAAGCGGCCATATCGCTGAACCCTTCACAGGTGGAGACCACTTTGGTCCAGCTCAACGAACAATGGCCGGCAAACGCAAGGCCCCTGGCCGAAGTGGTTGGACAATTTCCGTTAGGCGAAGCCGCTCTGCTGCATCTTTTGGCGGTCTCGAGCATCTGCGCGACGCGGTTGACGCGCAATCCTGAAACGTTGCTGTGGCTTGCTCAGCCCGAGGTGTGCCTTGCATCGCGCGGCTACGCGGAAATGCTCACTGAATTGCACGCTCTGGCGAGCGATTCCAGTGCCGACAACAATTTCAAAGCACTGCGGTTTTGGAAAGGCCGCGAGATGACGCGCGTTGCCGCCCGCGAATTGGCTGCGGTCGCGCCGCTGGAGGAGACAACCGGGGAACTGTCACAGATCGCAGAGATTTGCCTTCGTCGCGTGTTCGAATTTTGGGATGCCGAACTGCGGCAACGATACGGCTCGCCAAAAGCAGAGTTTGCGATTCTTGCGCTCGGGAAACTCGGCGGAGGCGAACTCAATCACAGTTCGGACGTTGATCTTCTTTTTCTCTACAGCGAGGAAGGCCAACTCGCGCCGCACATTTCCTATCATCAGTTTTTCAATCGACTCGGAAGCAAGATTCTCGACACATTTTCGACGCCGCATCCCGCTGGGTCGCTGTTTCGAGTGGACCTGCGGTTGCGACCCGAAGGCTCGGCAGGCCCTTTGGCGCGGTCTCTCGAGAGCATAGAAAACTATTACGCTGGGTTCGGCGAAAGCTGGGAGCGGATTGCGCTGATCAAGGCGCGCGGAATCGCCGGCAGTCGCGAGTTGGCTTACGATTTCCTGCGCCTACATCAGCCGTTCATCTACCCAAAGAGCGCAACGCCAGATCTGCTCGATGAGATTGCGAATATCAAGCACCGCATCGAACGCGACGTGGTTGGGGCGGAAAAACTGGCGCGCGACGTAAAACTTGGACGCGGCGGTATTCGCGAGATCGAGTTCATCGTGCAAACGCTGCAGCTTATCCATGGCGCGCGTAATCCGTTCCTGCAGGAACCGAGTATGCTCAAGGCGCTCCGCGCACTGCGAGAGCTGGATTTGCTACCGCGCGAAGACGTTTTGATACTCGACAATGCGTATCGATTTCTCCGGCGAGTCGAACACCGCGTGCAAATCGAAGCCGAACAACAAACCCACACTGTTCCGGACGAACAGGAACCGTTGCGCCGTCTCGCGCGCAGCCTTCGCTTTTCTTCGGCCACCGATTTCACAGCGGCGCTGCACAGCCGAATGGGATCGGTGCGTCCCATTTTTCAAAGGATTTTCTCTGAAAACCCTGCCCTGCCCGTCGTGCTCAATGTGGAAATTTTCCAAGATCCCAAACGAGCAGAAAAAGCTCTCAGGGAGCTCCAACGAGGTGCGACGAGTTTTCATGTCGCACCGCGAACTCGGCAGATATTTCAAAGGCTGCGCCCGATTTTGCTTGATTGGATTGCAGACGCTGCGGACCCCGATGCGACTCTGAATCAGTTCCTTCGATTCGTGGAAAGCTATGGCCTGCGCAGTTTGCTTTTCGAACTGCTTGTTACGAATCCGAAGTTGCTTGAACTGGTCGTAAAAACTCTCGATGTCAGCCGGTTTGCTGGTGATCTTCTGATTCGCCGACCGCAATTGCTGGAAGACATCACCCGCGACCCAACATTTGATGAACCGCGGCTTGTGGCAGAAAACCTTCGGCGGCTCGAGTCGTTAGGCGCGAGCGCGGACAATCTCGATCCCATTCGAGCCTACCGGCAGCGGCAATTGTTGCGGATCATTTTGCGCGAGGCGGTGGGACTCGCTACGCCGGCAGCTGTATCTACCGAACTTTCTGATTTGGCTGAAGCGTGTCTCGTTTTTACAGCCAGGCTCCTCGGGGACCAGCAACTGACCATCATCGCATTGGGTAAATTTGGCGGGCGCAACATCAGTTACGGCGCAGATCTGGACGTCGTGTTCGTGGGCGAGGAGAATCGCACTGCGCAAAATCTCATCACGACGATGGCGCAGCCAACTGCCGAGGGAAACATTTGGGCGCTCGACGCGAGGCTACGTCCTGAAGGTGAAAACGGTCCGGTGGTTTGCTCGCTTGAGACCTATCAATCGTATTATGCGAATCGTGCGCAGCTATGGGAGATGCAGGCGCTCACTCGGGCGCGTGCCATCAGTGGTCCACTAAAAGATGAATTCATGGAAGTAGCAAAAGCCGCCTGGCAATGCGCCAGTCAGGACCCCGAGCTTCTGGTCAAAGTCGATAGCATGCTCGAGCGAATTCGGCGCGAGCGAGGCACCGGATCGGATTTTCTCGATCTGAAGACCGGACGCGGCGGAATCATTGAAGCGGAATTTCTCGTTCAAGCATTGCAGATGCGCGAAAACATGTGGGAACCGAACTGGGATCATGCGGTGAGTGGACTGCATCGACGTGGCGTGTTCAATGACGCCGAGGCCAAGCAGCTGAAACACTCATACCAATTGCTGCGCCGATGCGAATCCGGATTGCGACGTTACGAAAATAAAGCCGTCTCGTCACTTTCGGCCGATCCAGCCGAACAGCGAAAGCTCGCCATTCGTCTCGGCTATGACAGCTTCGAAAATTTTGGTCGCGATTACGCCGATGCTCGCGACAGCGTACACGCACTGTACGAGCAGAAAATTAAAGCGTCGGGCTAGCCCGGAATGTTCTTGAGCATCTCAGCGTTCGTCGGGAATTTTTTTACGAACATGAGGAGACGCTGAATTGCTTCCTCGGGCTTGTGACCGGCCAGACCGCGCCGAATGAGATTGATTTTCTCCAGTTCCCACGGCTGCAACAGCAGTTCTTCGCGGCGCGTTCCGGAGAGGAAGATGTCGATCGCCGGATAAATCCGCTGGTCGCTGATTTTTCGGTCGAGCACCATTTCCATGTTTCCGGTGCCTTTGAACTCCTGAAAGATCAGCTCATCC
>JBKPBJ010000309.1:0-23813 GCA_046726875.1 Verrucomicrobiota bacterium | reverse complement strand
GGCACCCTGATCTGGTTTGGTGTGGGTATTGCCGTGCTCGTGATTGCCGGAGTCGCGATCTTTCTTTATGGGCGATAGATGAAGTAATAGGTGAAAAGGCGGCTTGTTCTTCTCGGCCCGCCCGGTTCCGGCAAAGGAACTCAGGCGGAAATGATTACGCGGCACTTCGGGATCCCCGTGACCTCACCCGGGGCGATTCTACGCCGTGAACGTGATCTGGGCACACCGCTTGGGCAGGAGACCGCGGAAGTCCTCCGGAGCGGCGGACTGGTCTCGGATAAGATCATCATCGAACTAATTGAGGACTGGTTGCGCTTGCATGGAGGCCACGGATTCGTCTTCGATGGATTTCCGCGAACGTTGCCGCAAGCTGAAAGTTTGATGTCGATGTTGACGAAGTTACGCACAGCGCTCGATCTGGCGATCTGGCTGGAAGTAACGGAGGAGACTGTGCGCGATCGCATCACCGGTCGGCTGCAATGTGGCGAGTGCGGCTTTACGACGAGTTCATCGAGCGCACAGTTCGCCAACCGTCCGGTATGCCCGTATTGCGACGGCCGTTTGGAGCGCCGCAACGATGACGATCTGGGCGTGTTGCAAACACGTCTGCAAGAGTTCCGCACGAAGACCGAGCCGCTGGGAGCTTTTTATACAAAGCTGTCCATTCTACATCGTATCGACGGGAACCGCGATCGGGATGCGGTCTTTGGCGATATCTCAAAATTGATTGAGGACAAGACAGCGAAATGATTCCGATCAAGAACCCTCGGGAAATCGAGAAGATGCGGCAGGCATGCCGCACAGCGAGTGACATACTCGACCGGGTCAGTGATCTGATTCGCCCTGGAATTACAACCAAAGAAGTAGATCAGGCAGCCGCGGACTTCATGAGCGATGGGGGCGTGAAGAGCGCCTTTCTGGGTTATCGGCTAGGGCATCGCGTCTTTCCCGGGAATATTTGCATCTCCCTTAACGACGAAGTGGTCCACGGTATTGGCAGCCACCGGCGCATCCAGTACGGCGACGTAGTGAAACTCGACATCGGCATTATTCAGGATGGTTGGGTTGGCGATAACGCCACGACCGTTCCCGTTGGAATCATTGACGAGCGCACAGACCAGTTGCTGCGTGCGACGGAAAACGCGCTCGCGTGCGCAATCAGCGTCGCGCATGAAGGCCGGCGCGTAGGCGATATCTGCGCCGAAATTGAAGATGAAGCGCGCCGATATGGTTTTTCGGTCGTGCGCGAATTTGTTGGGCACGGTGTCGGGCGCAAGATGCATGAGGAGCCCCAAATCCCTAATTACGGCAAACGTGGTAGCGGCCCAAAATTGAAGGCGGGCATGACGCTCGCCATTGAGCCGATGATTAACATTGGTACGTCCGATGTCCGATTGCTCGACGACGGCTGGACAGTGTGCACCTCGGATGGCCTGCCGTCGGCGCACTTCGAGCACACGGTTCTGATTACGAAGGTTGACCCCGAAATTCTGACATGGCGCGCAAAGACGCAATTGAGGTAGAGGGCACCGTCGTCGAGTTGCTGCCTAACACCATGTTCCGGGTCGAGATTCCGGGTGGCCGTCGCGTGCTGGCACATATCTCCGGCAAAATGCGTCTGCATTTCATTCGCATCTTGCCAGGAGACAAAGTTATGCTAGAGATTTCATCTTACGATTTGTCGAAAGGGCGAATTATTTATCGCCAAAAATGACAACCCGGCGGGCGGCCGGGGTTTTCGATTTCGGGAATTATGAAAGTACGACCATCAGTAAAAAGACTTTGTGCGAGTTGCAGGATTGTGAAGCGCAAGAACGTGGTGCGCGTAATCTGCAAAAACCCACGCCACAGGCAACGCCAGGGGTAGAGATGGAGTGCTGGAGTAATGACGATTTAACTTTGTAACTTATTTAACGAATACCATGCCAAGATTACTCGGAGTTGAAATTCCAGCAGACAAACGCGTCGAGGTATCGCTGACCTATATCTACGGAATCGGTTTTAGCACTGCCAGACGCATTCTAGAGCAGACCAATATCGATCCAAACATTCGGGCGAAAGATCTTACGCCGCAGCAGTTGAATGAGATCATTCACGCGATCACGAACAACAAGATCAAGATCGAGGGCGATCTGCGCCGCGACGTACAAGGTAATTTGAAACGTCTGCAGGCCATCAATTCTTATCGCGGCATCCGTCACCGCAAAGGTTTGCCCGTGCGCGGTCAACGCACTTCAACAAATGCGCGCACGCGTAAAGGACCTCGCAAAACCGTGGGCGTAATTCGTAATCCCGACGCCAAGGCCGGCAAAGTTTAACATCGACACACATGGCTGAAGAAACCAATCCCGCGAATCCGGACGAAACAAAAACGCAAGGCGAAGCTGGTGAAAAGCAACCGGCAGCCAAAGAAGTAGCTCCAAAAGCCGAAGCAGCGCCTAAACGTCCGGCGGCAAAGAAGACGGCAAAGCCAAAGAAAGAACAGTCTGCGCCTGCATCTGGAGCGCCCGAAACTCTTTCCCTCTCAACCGAAGAGGTTGACAAGCCGAAGATCGTCAAAGCCAAAGGAAGCAAGAACGTTCATTCAGGCGTTGCGCATGTGCTGGCGACTTTCAACAATACCATCGTTACCATCACCGATCTGAAGGGCAACGTGATTGGGTGGTCGAGCGCCGGGAAGGTCGGCTTCAAAGGCTCGCGCAAAAGCACTGCTTACGCAGCGCAAATGGTGGCACAGGACGCGTCGCGCCAGGCGATGGGTCACGGACTGAAGGAAGTGGAAGTTTTAGTCAAAGGCCCAGGAGCCGGGCGCGAATCGGCGGTGCGCGCTTTGCAGGCTATTGGGCTCGATCTCACGGTGATTCGCGATGTCACGCCAGTGCCGCACAACGGTTGTCGTCCCCCGAAACAGCGCAGGGTCTGACGGAGTTTGGTTAAAAAAGTTACAATGTTACAAAGTTACAATTTCGATTCTTAATCCGATAACAATTTCTCACGTTGTAACCTTTGTAACTCTTTTAACATTTAACATGGCCAGATACACAGGACCAAAAACGAAGGTAAGCCGACGTTATGGCGTGCCGCTCTTCGGTTCGTCGAAAGCATTGGAGCGCAAGAATTATCCACCCGGCATCCACGGCCCGCGGGGCGCCCGGCGCAAGCAATCCGATTACGCGATTGCCCTCGGTGAAAAACAGAAGCTGCGCTATCAGTACGGCCTGCTTGAACGACAGTTCCGGCGCATTTTCCAGCGTGCGTTGCGCAAGCGTGGTGTGACCGGTGAAACGCTTCTCCAGCTATTAGAAACGCGACTCGATAATGTTGTTTACCGGCTTGGCTTCGCCAACACGCGCAGTGCAGCGCGCCAACTCGTGTCGCATGGACATGTGCTCGTGAACGGGCGTCGCGTCAACGTCGCTTCGTATAATGTGAAAGCAGGCGACGAAATCACGATCAAGGATAAGCCGAAGTCGCGGCAACTCGTGCTGCGCAATCTTGATCTTACGCAGATTGTTCCCGTGCCCGACTGGCTCACGGTCGATCGCGATGCTCTCAGCGGCAAAGTGGCGCGTATCCCGTCCCGGGAAGAAATGCAGCCAATCGTCAACGAACAGCTGGTCGTCGAGCTGTATTCGCGCTAACTGTAGCGGCGCTCTGTGAGCGCCGAAATGGGTCTGCGCCAAGGAGTCGGCGGTCGCAGACCACCGCTACAGTTGCGCCTCCAGGTACTCGAGCGCTTTATCGTAGCTTTTGCGATCGAGGTAGTGCTTCAATCGGACGTCGAGTGATGACGTAAGCGACTCTTGCAGCCGATCGATCTTTTCCGAGACAGTTCGCAATCGCGCGATGTGTTTTGCTTCATCACGCCGGCTTTGCTCGTCGCGAATCACTGCGAGGCGTTCTCGCAGCGCCTGCGCCAGGTCGACCAAAGCAGTTTCCATTGTGTGCTACTGCTTTTTTCTCCAGTTTTACCGCCGAGCCTCGGCGAGCAACTGCCGTTTGGCTTCAAGCCAATCGGATTCCGCGTCGCCAGGCAAAGCAAATCTGCGCCGGCGTTCGGAAATGAAATAAGCCCGGAGGCGAACGGCGTCGTCTGAAGGTTCCCCGGAAATGGGCGTCACGTCCGCCTGTGGAGATGCTGAAATGTGTGCAGTTCGCTCACTCGCATCTCTTGTCCCGCTCGGCTTGCGCGGTTTTTTCGCCGTAGTTGCACGTCGTGGCGTCTGGCGCTTGCCGGTTCTTTTTGTTGCAACCGGCGCGCCTGACTCTGGCGAGGGCTGATTTACATCTTCGGCAGTTTTCGTTTTTTTCGGCACAGCTGTTCGGTGGTTAAATGACTTCAACTCGTTTATCGTTCATCGGCTCGTTCGCAAGTGCTTTCTCGCCCTGTTTACGAGATCGGGTAAATTAACGGAGACATGATTGGCATGAAACAATTCGTCTTCCGCTGGGCTGCGACGACGATTGCGGTGATGGTCGCCTCGTCCGTAATCCGCGGGATCGGTTATGACACTGTGGCGGCGCTCATCGGGGCGTCGCTTTTGCTGGGTATTCTTAACGCCTTTGTCCGGCCCTTTCTGTTGATCCTCAGCGCGCCCGTCATTCTCCTTACGCTAGGCTTGTTCATTCTGGTTTTAAACGGACTTTTGCTGCTTCTGGTACCCAGTGTCGTTGTGGGATTTCATGTTGACAGCTTCTGGAGCGCGTTCTGGGGCGCGATTGTGATCAGCTTCGTCAGCTGGGTTTTAAGCGCATTTTTCCGCGGGAGCGATGGACGCGTACATGTGTTGACCCATCACAGCGAGACACGTCGCGTTCGCGGGCGCGTCTTGGAAGACAACGAGCACCGCTGAAGGCAAGCCTCTGATTCCTCAATCGTGATCAGTGAATCCTGAGTCGCGTAATATGACGAAGCACGAATGACGAAGCACGAAGGAATGACGAAATCCGAATACCGAGGCAGGAGAGATTCGGCCACCGATATCCATTCGATTATTTGAGCTTTGTCATTGTTTCGTCATTCGTCATTTAATCCAAATATTTGCTGAGCCGAGAACGGAGTTCAGTGCGGGCGCGAAAAAGTACACTTTTCACTGCCGGCACCGAGAGATCGAGGACCTCGGCGATTTGTTCGTAGCTGAGCTGTTGATATCTGCGCAGCACGAGCGCCATCCGCTGCGTTTCCGGGAGCCGCTGGATCGCTTGTTCTATCGCTTGCTGCAGTTCCGACTCCAAAAGGGATGCGTCCGGCGCGAGGTTCGTCTCATCCTTCAAAGGTGGATCCTCCGCACCGGGTTCTGACTGAAGCGCAACATGCGGGTGACGCTTGGTGCGACGCATCTCGTTAAACACCAGGTTGCGGGTAATTTTCAACAGCCAGGTCGTAAACTTCGCGCGCGGAACATATCGGCGCGCACTTTTCCAAACACGTATAAAGACCTGCTGCGCGATGTCTTCCACGTCAGAACTGCTGCCGAGCATCCGCGCGACTGTGCCGGCCACCAACGTCTGATGCTTCTCGATGAGCCGCTCAAATGCCTGAGTGTCGCCCCGGCCGACCAACTGCATCAGCCGTACGTCATCGGCATCTTCTTCCGATCTGTCCTGGTTTCCTCGATCGTTCTGAGACATCGTGACTTAGACGTTGGCACACGGCAAAACTTCCCAGAAAAATGAAGCTCGGCCGTCCACCACCACCCTCGTGGCCATCGTTTTTGTTGCAAGCCGCCAGCGCCCTGTGCATGCTTCACGCGCGATTAACCAGAGTCTCCTGATGAACTACCACCTCATTCCGAAAGAACTCAGACCGATCGCGGAGAAGGTCGAGGCGCAGCAGCGGATTTCAGAAGCGGACGCTTTGACCCTCTACAGCGCAAACGATCTTAACGCTCTTGGAATGATCGCCAACGTGATGCGCGAGCGGAAGAACGGCAACTACGCAACCTACATCCACAATCGCTACATCAATTACTCGAACATCTGCATCTTATCGTGCCAGTTCTGTGCATTTGCCGCCAAGAAACGCGACGCCCACGCATTTGAATATGCAATTGACGAAATTGTTCAGGCGGTGACGGATGCGCTTACCCTTGGGGTCACCGAGGTGCATATGGTCGGCGGTTTGCACCCGACGTTGAAAAAAGACTGGTATCTGGATCTCTTGAAAAGACTGCGCGCTCTCGATCCGCAGCTGCATATAAAGGCATTCACCGCTATCGAAGTCCGCCATTTGGCCCAGCGAGTCTTCAAAATGTCCATTCGCGATACGCTGGAAATTCTCCGCGAAACCGGACTTGGTTCAATCACCGGGGGTGGCGCCGAGATTTTCGATCCAGTCGTGCGCGATCAAATTTGCCGGGGGAAGGAAACCGCCGCCGAATGGCTCGACGTGCATCGCACCTGGCATTCGATGGGCGGTCGCAGCACATGCACGATGCTTTACGGACAGATAGAGACGCTTGCTCATCGGGCTGATCATTTGCGCCAACTGCGGCAACTGCAGGATGAGACTGGCGGGTTTACCGGGTTTGTTCCTTTTGCGTTCGAGCCGACGCAATCCCATGGAATTCTTGCCAACATCAAGCGCGCCTCTGCATTTGAGCAATTGCGCAATCTCGCGGTGAGCCGCATTTACCTCGACAACGTCGACCACCTGACGGCGTATTGGGTCAGCCTGGGATTGCCGCTCGCGCAGGTATCGCTGAGCTACGGTGTGGACGATCTCCACGGAACAATTCTGGAAGAAAAAATCTTTCACATGGCCGGCGCCACCACGCCACAGCAGCAAACAATTGCCGCGCTCGAACACGCCATCCATGAAGCTGGCCGCCAGCCAGTCCAGCGCGATAGCCATTACCGGCATATTTCTCCGCGTTCTCCTGCACCAACGCAGCCCTCCGTGCCGGCCGAGCTCGCGTGTGCCTAGCGTTTGCCGTCATTCCGAGCGAAGTCGAGGAATCCCGCTGCAAAACCCACAGCTATTTTTCACGGGATCCTTCGACTCCGCTCAGGATGATGGTGATCTTGATCCTTTCTCACATTGAAATCGCTCCGCGTCGGCTGCGTAAAGTATCTGAATGCTCGTCCGCTCATCCGCGGCTGGCCGGGCCATGTTGAGTTCGATCATCCGTCCGCTTTGTGTCAGCGACTTGCGAAGGGCCAGCTCGATGTCGCGCTTGTTTCCAGCTTCGAGTTTCTGCGCAATCCAATCTATCGGATAGTTAACGACATCTCGATTTCATCCGATGGTCCCGCTTACAGCGTAGTGGTCGCGCACACTGGCGAGTTCTCGAACATCAAGGAAGTCGAACTTGATCCTGCGTCGCAAACATCGGTCAATCTGTTGCGTTGCTTGCTTGCCGAACGACGCCTCAAACCGCGCCTGATTCGGAACATAGACTTGCAGTCTGTGCGCCCAGCGGGTTTGGGGACAGCGGAGAACATCTCCGCTGGGCGCACAGCCAAAATGCCTACGTTCCAACCGCGGCATCGCGCGCGACTTCTAATCGGCGATCAAGCCATTCGCTTCCGACAAACGCACGCCGGTGAATTTCAGTTCTGGGATCTGGGTGAGCAATGGAAGAAACTTACCGGGCTTCCATTTGTCTACGCGCTTTGGCTGATTCGTCCTGAAGTCGCGGATGCACAACGAGTCGCAAATCATCTCCGCGCCGTACGCGATGAAAACTTGGCAAGTCTCGATGAATTGATCGAGACTGCTGTAGCCGGGATCGCTGATCCTGGATCGCCGAAGATAACTCGCGAATTCCTCGGTCGTTATTATCGCGAACATCTTGGATTCAGTTTTGGAGAAAAAGAGAAGAAGGGATCACGAAAGTTCGCGAATCTATGCGCAAAGCACGGAGTGCTTCATCGACGAGATCCAGTGTTTAGCGTGATCTAGATCTAAGGCGGCCTGTGGTTGTCCACGTCTATAGCGATGCAGAGCGGAATCATCGAAAGCACTTCGTACGAAAAGAATAAATGCGGGTTCGATTTAGTGGCGCTTTCGCGATGTGGACCTGCTGCATCATTTTTCGTAATCCGCTTCGCGTGGACAGCTTATCCTTGATCCTATCTGCGTCCTCATCTTGTCAGCTACAGCGCAGTAAATAAACTGAGCTGATGCAGGACCGATGGATTCTCCCGCCGTGCGAAAATCTGAATGGCGGCGCTATTTCGTGGAATGAAATTTGCGGGTCGGACTGCATCGCGCGACTGCTTTTTCGGAAACGGTTTCGAAGCGCGGACGAAGTTCAAAATTTTCTGCGCCCGCGTCTTAGCTCGCTGAGCGATCCATTTTTGCTTCCGCAAATGCGTGCAGCAGTCGCTCGGATTCAGGGTGCGCTGGAGTCACACGAATGCATCGTGCTGTTTGGCGATTACGATGTCGATGGGGTGACCTCACTGGCGTTGCTCGCACAAATGTTGCGCGGTTACGGCGCAACGCCGGAACTCTTTTTGCCGCTTCGGATGGAGGAAGGCTACGGGTTGAGCCGCGAGAGCGTCGAACGTTGCCTCGAGCAGTATCGGGCACAATTGCTGATCGCCATTGACTGCGGCACCGCTTCAGCCAGTGAGATTGCTGAACTCAAGAACCGCGGCGTGGACGTTATCGTGCTCGATCACCACGAACCAAAATCCGAGCTGCCCGATTGCGTCGCAGTCGTGAATCCGAAGGCTGATTCAGCATCACCATTTCATTATCTCTGCAGCGCGGGAATCGTTTTCAAACTTTGCCATGCGCTGTTAAAGATGCGGCCGCTGCCTGACTTTGATCTGAAATCAAAACTCGATCTTGTCGCGCTCGGCACTGTGGCTGATATCGTGCCGCTTGTGGAGGAGAACCGCGTGCTGGTGCAGCGCGGTGCGATCGAAATCGGCCGCACGCCGCGCATCGGTCTAAAGAAATTAATGCAAGTCGCCGGAGTGCGTACGCCCATTTTGCCCGACGACATTGGCTACCGGCTGGGGCCAAGATTAAACGCCGCAGGGCGTTTGAGCACGGCGGAGAAATCTTTGCGGCTGTTGCTCACCGAGGACGAACACGAGGCGGCGGTTCTGGCAATCGGGCTGGACCAACAAAACCGCGTGCGCCAGGAAGTGGAGAAGGAAATTCTCGCTGCAGCCATCGAGACAATCGAAAGGCAATTCGACACGGCCCGTGACGCGGCCATAGTGGCGGGCGCGCGCGGCTGGCACCCGGGCGTGCTTGGCATCGTAGCGTCGCGGATTGCTCGAAAATACCATCGGCCTACTATCCTGATCGGTTTTGACGAGAAGGGCCTCGGGAAGGGAAGCGGACGGAGTATCGAGGGTCTAAATCTCGTCGGCGCCCTGACGCGGTGTGCGGCCACGCTCGAGAAATTCGGCGGCCACGAAATGGCAGCCGGTCTGGCGTTACACGAGGAAAATTTCCCGAAATTTGCCGAGGCGTTTTGCAGTATCGCGCGCGAATTACTTTCCGAAGAAGCTCTGCAACGCTCGCTGCGACTGGATCACGAGCTGCCGTTCACAAACATCGATGTCGAATTTCTCCGCTGGCACGAACTCTTGCAGCCGTTTGGAAGCGGGAATCCTCAGCCGGTTTTCTTCGCGCGCGCGGTCGAACCCATCGCGCCGCCACGAGTCTCAAACGAAAAGCATCTCATATTCCGGTTGCGCCAGGGCGACCGGTATCGTCGCGCCGTTTATTTCGACGGCGCCGCAAATGAAATCCCGCCGCCGCCCTGGGACGTCGCGTTCCGAATCGGGGTGGATGAATACGACGGCGAGACTTTGGTTGGCATGCGGATCGAGGGCTTGCGCGCAGCCGAGCGCACGTGAAATCGAATAAGTTTCGCTGCATTGTCATCCTGAGCGAAGCGGAGCGGAGTCGAAGGATCCCGTTGCGCTACCGTGCAGTAATGCCACGGGATGGCAAGCCTGGCCACGCCCCGAAAGTTTTCGGGGCTGCGTTGCAGTCTCGGCTTCGCTCGGAATGACAGAACTTACATGACTAACGTGTCGACAAAGCTTGAGGACGTAGGCTGGATTGCGCGACCGCGCCTGCTCGCGCTGCGACGACTCGGTATTGAGACCGTACAAGATCTGCTTACGCATTTTCCCCGTCGTCACGAAGACCGCACTGAGTTCCCACATTTTCCGAGGGAAGAAAGCGATCTGCCCATTTGTCTCTGCGGCGAAGTGATCAAAACGTCGCTGCGCCGGTTTGGCGGCTGGAAGAAAATTTTTGAAGCGACGCTAGAGGAATCGCAGCCGAATGTGCTGAGTGAGCCGCTCGTATGCCGCTGGTTCAATCTGCATTACGTGCAGAAAATGATCGCCACGGGTCAGCGCATCGTTGTTTTCGGCAAGCCGCGTCTGCGTGGAAACCGAATTTGCATGGATCATCCGGAGTTTGAGGTGATTGAGAACGACGAAGAGATATCGATCCATTTTCGGCGCATCACGCCGATCTATCGTGCGACTGAAGGTCTTTCGCAGCGCGTCTTGCGCGGCATCATCTATCGCGTGTTGCACGATGTTCCAGACGCGGTGTGGGAAAGGACGGCCCCGACCAGTTTGGTGCGCGGCGAGCGCTCGGACGCAATTCGAGCGATACATTTTCCCGGAAGTTGGGAAGCGCGGGACGCCGCGCGCGAGCATCTCGTGCTCTCGGAATTTTTTGCCATGCAAATGCTGATTGCGTCGCGGCGTTTCGAGTCATCCGCCAGAGCCGGTCAGGCACACTGCGGGTCAGGCGCGTTGCTGGACAAATTTTTGATATCGCTTCCGTTCGAACTGACCGGTGCGCAGCGAAAAGTGATGGCGGAAATCCGGCGGGATTTGGCTGCAAATTATCCCATGAACCGTTTGCTACAGGGCGACGTCGGTTCGGGGAAAACCGTCGTTGCGATTGCGGCGATGCTTCTTGCGGTTGAAGCCGGACATCAGACGGCGTTCATGGCGCCGACGCAAATTCTGGCTGAGCAACATTACGATGTGCTGCGGCGCTGGCTCGAACCGCTCGGCGTCCGTATTGTATTGCGAACAGCCGCGCGCCAGGAAGAGAGCGGTCCATTGCCGCTTTTCGCGCGGAATGAAAATCTGGGGAGCGCACGCTTGCAGCGTGCTAGCGATGGCATTCTGCCATCGCGAACTTTTCTTGAGTCTGAATCAACACCGGGGGCTCAGTATTCACATCGTCGGCTTCCGGATTTTGAAAAACCTTGGGCGATTTACGCCGTGACAATAACAACTGCGCATCGGCGCAGTCTTAGTCCGCAGGCTCGCACCATTGTCTTGAACGCATGGCGTCATTTCCACAATGCGCGCTACGAGCTCTTTGCGATCTGTGTCATGCCCGATCATGTCCACGCGCTGTTTCAGCCGTGGCCAAAGAACGAAGGTTCGCACACGGAAACGATATTCTGGTCGTTGGCTGAGTTGATGCGTTCCTTGAAATCGTTCACCGCGCGCGAGATCAACCGCGCTGAAGGGAAAGCCGGAGCAGTGTGGGAGAAAGAAACTTTCGATCGGTACATTCGATCGGATCGCGACCTGGCGGAAAAGTTTCACTACATCGTGCGCAATCCGTGGGATTCTGGTGTGGCCAAACAAAATGATGATTATCCGTGGATCTGGACGGCGGAGGCTGAAATGCGCGTCTCCAGAAGTTCGTCGCCGCAAAATGCGGCAACCAGCACGCTGCAAGCGTGCGCTCCCCAGACGCTCGCACGCGATGAGCCGCAAATCATCGTTGGGACGCATGCGTTGCTTTACGAGAATGTTTCCTTTTCGAATCTCGGGTTGGCGGTCATTGATGAGCAGCACAAGTTCGGGGTGGCGCAGCGCGCGCGGCTGACTGCGCGAGAGCCGGCACCAGATGTACTGGTGATGACCGCGACGCCAATCCCGCGCACGCTAACGATGACGATTTACGGTGACCTCGACGTATCGACGATCGATGAGATGCCGGGGAACCGTGGAAAGATTGTCACTGCAGTGCGCGACACGTCCAAGCTGGGCGAGGTGCTCAGCTTCTTGCGAACGCAATTGGAGAAGGGACGTCAGCTCTATGTGATCTACCCGTTGATTGATGAAAGCGACAAGCTGGATGTGAAAGCCGCCGCGGCCGAATACGAGCTGTGGCGTGAACGCCTGCATCCGTTCCGTTGCGAGTTGCTTCATGGCCGGATTCCGGCGCCGGAAAAACAACAGATCATGGACCGGTTTCGCCGCGGCGACACGAACGCCTTAATCAGCACGACGGTGCTCGAGGTCGGCGTCGATGTATCAAATGCAACCATGATGCTGATTGAAAATGCTGAGCGATTCGGTCTCGCGCAGCTGCACCAGCTTCGGGGCCGGATCGGTCGCGGTGAACACAAATCGTATTGCATTTTGCTGAGCTCCAGTGGGGCGAAAGAGACGTCGGCGAAGCTCGCGGTTTTGGAAGGAACAACGAACGGCTTTGAAGTGGCCGAAGCGGACTGGGAATTGCGCGGCCCGGGCGACGTGCTCGGCACGGCGCAGAGTGGTTTGCCGGCGCTAAAGATTGGCGATTTGAAACGCGACGCAGACCTGATGCGGCGGGCCCGTGCGACTGCCATGTCGATCTTCGAAGTGGACCCGCGTCTGGAGCTGCCTGAGAATCAACGTTTCCGGCGTTTAATTGTCGAACAAGACGGACAGACTTTTTCCCACGTTAGTTGATGAAAAACCTCGCAAAATTTTTGCTTTTTGTGCTGCTGTTAAGCGCAGGAATTTCGCTGCTTTACGATTACCGCCTCAAACACGCCGGGTCAAAGTTCGCGTCCGGACGCCCCCCGGAAAAGTACACGTTTGCCTCCGAGCCGGCAGTCAATCCAAAACAAGTTGTATCGCTTGAAGCGTTGAGCCAGGAGCGGCGTGCGCTCGTGAAGAGTGTGATTCCTGCGGTTGTAGCGGTGAAGACCTCCAAGAAGATCGGCATTCGCCGGGAGTACGGTCTCGACCCGTTTGAGTTTTTCTTTGGCAACCCAAGGGGTCAGTTTCGACGGAGCCCGCGCGATGAGGCGCTGGTGCAAAATTCACTAGGCTCCGGCGTGATTGTCACCAATGAAGGCCACATCATCACTAACACTCATGTCGTCGATCAGGTGGACCAGATCGAGGTGCAGTTGAGCGACGGTCGCACAAAGAAAGCGCGGTTGATCGGAGCGGACTCGCAGCTCGATCTGGCAGTGCTCAAGATTGACAATCCGGGCGTTAAACCACTGGTCTTAGCTGACTCCGACACGGTGCAACCGGGAGATTCTGTTCTCGCCATCGGCAATCCGTTTGGCCTCCAAGAGACGGTGACAGATGGAATTATCAGCTGGAAAGGAGAACCGAACAGCACTGATCTTCGCGGTGATTTGCTGCAAACTAACGCCGCAATCAACCCAGGAAACAGCGGTGGGCCATTAATCAATGTGCGAGGGGAAGTGGTCGGCATTAACGAACAAATTGTTTCTAGCAGTGGCGGTTCGCAAGGAATCGGCTTTGCGATTCCATCCAATACCGTCCGCACTGTCTTGGAAAGTGTGTTAAAACACGGACGCATCATTCGCGGATATCTCGGGATCCAGACGGGAGCGTCGCAGCGTGGCGCTGCCGACGCGGACACAGGAGGTGTGACTGTGGGTGAAGTACTCTCCGGATCCCCGGCAGAACAGGCAGGTCTGCAGCCTGGTGATGTCATTCGCAAGTTCGACGGACGTGACGTGAAGAATTTTAGGGCGCTTCGCACACTAGTTGCCGAGGCGCCATTGGATAAACAGGTGGAGCTTCAAATCGTCCGCAACGGAAAACCGTTAACTGTAAAAACACAGATTAAAGAGCAACCAGTTGATTACGAAAGCGCGCGAGTTCTTCCTCGCGGAAACCAGCCGCAGCCACAAGGCCCGCAACCGCCTAACGACCAGGAAACAGTTGACAGTCCACTGGCATCAATTCATGTGGACCAACTAACTCCGGAAAGAGTGCGCCAGCTTGATCTGTCTCCGAATGTCCAAGGTGTCTTAGTTACTGATGTCGATCCCGACAGCGGTGTGGCAGAATTGCAAAAAGGCGATGTGATTGAAGAAATCAATCAACAGCCTGTTACGTCAGTCTCCGAATACAAGAAGATCGCCGGGTCACTCGACCCGAACCAGCCGCAAGTGTTGTCGGTCTGTCGGCACCGGGCGCGCTCATTTTTGGTTTTACGCCCCCGGTAAGGGTGAAGCGGCGTTTGCCTAAAGGTCCGAAAATCGCACATACCAGTGATTTTGCTTCTCCGGCAGACCGCACCGCGGTCACCTCTCCCTTCAAGGGGTGAGGGTTTATTCCAAGCGCACGCTCGCAGCGGAAATCCGACCCCTCACCTTTG
The DNA here is from genome assembly GCA_046726875.1 of Verrucomicrobiota bacterium. Lineage (GTDB taxonomy): Bacteria > Verrucomicrobiota > Verrucomicrobiia > Chthoniobacterales > UBA10450 > Udaeobacter. The sequence goes on along the minus strand of JBKPBJ010000309.1, from coordinate 9,439 downwards.
GCCTCTCCCCTTGTGCCAGGGGAGAGGTGGTCAACTGAAAAGCCGCTGACTGGTCAGCTTCAGTACGGAATCGCGTGACGCCGGCACACCCCGGAAAGCATTTCCGAAAGCGCGTCGAGAACGCGATTCACCGATGCTCTCACGGATTGAAAATTTTGATTGCCCACGTATCCGCCCAGCAGCTTTTGCTCGGCGGCGGAGTGTTCGCGGTCGGCTTCGATGTGCACGCTGAAGTATTCGTAATGTTTGGGATCAGCGAAGCCGTAATGTTTTTTCAACCCGTCAATTTTGGACTCGCAGATCGCCGGGATTTGACTTTCGTACGCGTAAAGCGCCGCCAGACCTTCCGCGGTTGATCCATCGCGGCAAACTGATCGGAACGTGTCGATCAAGTTTTTGGTTTCAGGCCATTTTTCTGTGTTTTGTGCATCCCGGGCAGACACGCCAAGACCTTCGGTAAACTTGAGCCAAAGTTGTGGATGATTCGGTGAGCCACCCTCCTCGTCGATCAAATTTTTCAGCAGTTCTTTGCGCGTTTCCTGGTTGTTGCAGTTGGCGTGCACGGCCGACAAATATGTCGGGAATGCCGCAACGTGCTGGTAATATTGCCGCGCATAATCCGCGAGCGCCTCTCTGATCAGCTCCCCGCGTGTCCACGCGAGATAAAACGGATGTTTCAAGAGATGTTTTCTTGCGATATCGCTGTCGATTTCTCTGACGTATTGATTCATAGATTCCTTTCCAGTCCAACGTCGATATAAGCGGGCATTTACGCTTCGCAACTGCTAATCCTGATCGAGCAAGAACCTTGTGACAGCGGCTGCAAACTCCTGTGGAACCGTATCCATTGCGTTGTGCTCCTGTCCTTGGAAAACAATCAAACCTCGATTGGGCAAGCACTTCATCAAAGCGTTAATTGCCAGCTTCAAGTCAGGTGACGCCGTGTTACCGCCCGTGAGAAGCAGCGTCGGGATTTTCAACCCGCTCACCCGCTTCTCGTCGAAATGGTATCCATCAAGCGCTCGGATCTCGCGAATTTGCTTTCCAACACTTGCTACTCGTTCAGACCAGGAGGGCTGGTTTCTCATCCTCGCGATCTCATTCGGCGACAGCATCACGACCTCTTTCAGGAACGTCACTAGTGCTTGTTCCTGTTCTCCCGCACGAACCATGTTTTCCATCTTTGTAGCGACAGCATCGTGATTGCGATCCAGCAAAGGTGGTTCATAGAGCACGAGCTTGGAAATGTTATCTGTGAGCAACGCTGCTTCCAAGGCGCAAACTCCGCCGATGGAATGGCCCAACACGAATACCGGCCTTCCTCGAGATTTAACAACGGCCGCCACATCTTCAGCGCCCCTTTGCAAACTGTAATCAGCGGAATCACCACTTGCTCCATGGCCGCGACGATCCATCGCGCAAACTGTGAAATGCCTCGCAAAAAGCGGAAACAAAGGTTTCCAGCGGGTCCGGTCGCCGATTCCACCATGAACAATCACGAGGCTTGGGCCAGTACCGGCGCACTCCACCGCAATCGACGTATTGTCCCTTGATTTGAGAGTAAACGTCGAGCTTTCGACTTGTGAAACTGTGTAACCGGTTGTCACGTTCAAAAACCCAACCGTCGTTAGAAACGAATAGAAGAACTTCACTCTGAGTTACACCGACCTCAGAATGTGTTTAATCCCGCGAACTGGGATGAGCACCCAGCTTGGGCGATTGTTTAGTTCGTAACCGATTTCGTAAACGGCTTTGTCGAGCAGATACGCTTCCAGCATGATCTGAAGGTCGTCGCTGTTTTTGGGGATGAAAATCGCGCCGCTGGTCGTGTTTAGATAGCTTTGCAGAAACATGCTGCTCGTCTGGCGATACCAGAGATCAGCCCAGCGCTCGAGGAAGGGGACGTCTTCCTTGCGCATTGCCGGCTGCCACAGGGCGGCGTACGCGGCATATTGAAACGAGCGCATCATGCCGGCGACGTCGCGCAGAGCGGAGCGTTTCATTTTACGGTCGCTTAGAGCGCGCGCCGGTTCTCCTTCGAAATCGAGAATCACGAAATCTTTGCCGGTATAAACCAGTTGCCCCAGATGGTAGTCGCCGTGAATCCGGATTTTCGCGGCATTCGTTCGACGATCGAGCAATCGTTTCTCGCGCGCCAGTATCTCTTTTTCCGCAGTGAGCACTTCCCGGGCTTCAGTTCGGAATTTCGCAGGGACATCCGACAATTTCTTCTCTAACGACGTAAACGCGCGGCGGAGAGATGTGCGCATGCTCTGGTAAACGGAGCGCTGTGCCATGGCGTTGAATGGCTCCGGTGCGAACGCGGGATTGTCGTTGCGTGACGCGAGCGCAAGGTGCAGTTCGCCTGTACGCTGTCCCAGGAGCTTTACTTTTTCGGGATACACGCCGCCGACCAATTCGTTGATGAGAGCACCGGGTGGCGCTGTTTCGTTCTGAAGATCGGCTTTGCACTCCAGCACGCGATCGTAGTAGCGGCCCAGCGCGTCCACGGTCAGAGTCCAGACGTTGCCTTCATTGGCGACCGCACGTTGCAGGAGACAAACAACAGTTGGATCAGCCTTTGCCCGGCGATATTCCAGTGCCCCGACAAACGCTGGCACGTTTGGAAAATCCGTTTGCTCGGTCAGGAACCGGTTGATTTCCACATCAGGGTTCACGCCCTTCTCGAGTTTCCGATAGAGTTTGAGGAAAAATTTATTGTCGAAGAGCATTGACGAGTTGCTCTGTTCCGCACCCAAAACGTGCGAGTTGGCGGAGACATCAAAGTCTTGCGATTCGAGACCCGAAGTTGTTAGGCCGACGAATTGTCCTGCCTGAGCTCTGAGTGTGCGACGCTGCACGATCGCATCGAACAACTGCGAGCGAAAGACGGCGTCCCAAATGGCGTCACACAGGATGGCTCCGTTCCTTCTTCCGAAATGCGCCACAATCGCGTGCGGCGCGTTCTGCGTAATCGAGTGCGCGGTTTCACCGGAGGCAATCTTTACCGGAACGGCGTACGTTTCCGTTGGAGCATCCAGATAATTTACCTCGATGAACCAGAGTCGCCCGCCATCGGCATCGGGCGAAAAAGCAAGCTGCTCGGTCACTTTTAGGTTCCGAAAGGTGCGCGCTTTGGAACCAAACCAGCGGGAATTCTGGATGTGATTGGGAAGAACGTCGCGCTCGATCTGTTCTCGCAGGCTGTTGCCAAGCAGGACGTCCAACTGAGCTGGCGCCTTGATGGTTGGGACAACGTGTTTCTTCAACGCACGGCGCGCCTCGATCGGAGCTTGCAGCGCGAACCAGTAGTAGGCGTGCGGGCCGAGCGTGATGACGTAGTGCGTTTTCCTGATCGGCCGAAACAAATTGCGGCTGAAAACTTCCATCGGCACGCACCCGGCAAAGGGCGAGAGATCCAACTCGGCCGATTGTGAGAACCGGGAGAGATTCGCCACCACCACGATCGTCTCGTTTTCCCACCGGCGAAGGAACGCCAGCACTTTCGGATTCTCCGGGCTCAGAAATTCGAGAGAGCCGCGCGAGAACGCCTTGAAATTTTTTCGCATGGCGATGACGCGACGCGTCCACCATAGCAGTGACGAAAGGTTTTTCTGCTGGTTCTCCACGTTAACGGCTTCGTAGTGATATTCAGGATCAATCGTGACCGGCAGATAAAGCTGTTGCGGATTTGCTCTTGAAAATCCCGCATTGCGGTCGGGGCTCCATTGCATGGGCGTGCGGCACCCGTTGCGGTCGCCCAGGTAAAAATTGTCGCCCATGCCGATTTCATCGCCGTAATACATGATGGGCGTGCCCGGCATGGAGAACAGCAGTGTGTTAAGCAGCTCGATTTTTCGGCGGTTATTCGCAAGGAGCGGCGCAAGCCGGCGACGTATGCCGAGATTGATTCGCGCGTGCGGATCTGTGGCGTAAACCCGATACATGTAGTCGCGCTCCTCGTCGGTCACCATTTCCAGGGTGAGCTCGTCATGATTGCGCAGAAACATTGCCCACTGGCAATTCTCCGGGATCGTCGGCGTTTGCTCCATGATGTCGATGATCGGAAACCGGTCCTCCATCTGCAGCGCCATGAACATGCGCGGCATAAGCGGGAAATGAAAACTCATGTGCGTCTCGTCGCCGCTCCCAAAATAGGCAGCCGCGTCCTCCGGCCACTGATTGGCCTCTGAAAGCAGCATCCGATTCGGAAACTTCGCGTCCACGTCAGCGCGAAGTTCGTGAAGAAACGTGTGCGTCTCGGGAAGATTCTCGCAATTCGTGTCCTCCCGTTCGTAAAGATACGGGATCGCATCGAGCCGAAGTCCATCCACCCCCATCGACAGCCAGAAATCGCAGACCTTCTTCACGGCATCGTGCACGGCTGGATTATCGAAGTTGAGGTCCGGCTGATGCGAATAAAACCGATGCCAGTAATACGCTTTTGCCACCGGGTCCCACGCCCAGTTCGATGTTTCAAAATCTTTGAAAATGATTCGCGCGTCCTTGTATTTTTCTGGCGTGTCGTTCCAGACATAAAAGTCTTTGTACGCGAGATCATCGTTGTAGCCGGAGGCGTCGAGCCTGGGCGGGCCGGCACTCGCTGCTGCGTCGGCGCAGTCAGCGCTCGCGGCCCCAACTCCGTAGCGCGCGACAGCGCGCCGTGATTTTTGGAACCACGGATTTTGATCCGAAGTGTGATTGATTACGAGTTCGGTGATCACGCGCAGATTGCGTTCATGCGCTGCGTCGAGAAACGCCCGGAAATCGTCGAGTGTGCCGAAATTCGGATTTACATCAAAATAATCGGCAATGTCGTATCCGTCGTCACGCATGGGAGACGGATAGAACGGCAGCAGCCAGATCGCTGTGACGCCGAGTTCCTGCAGATAATCCAGCCTCTCCAAGAGCCCACGAAAATCGCCCATGCCATCGCCATCGCTGTCGCAAAATGTTTTAACGTGCAGCTCGTAGATGATCGCGTCCTTGTACCAAAGCGGATCCACGGATGTATTGATATCCCCCTGTCCCATGGATTAACTGTTGACGCACGAAACGTGCAGCGCAATTGATCGATTTTGCATCTTCGAAAGCGCTGGAGTAATGCGTCCGTCCAGCTTAACACACGCGATTACGGTATCAGCGCTCGATGGCTTTTGTTGACGGCAGTCTTTATCACGCATGGGAACTCCGAAACTAACTTCTTCCAGGAGACGCAAACCAAAAAAACGTGTCCGAATAGCGCAGTCGGACGTGGGACCGCGCACCATCGCACCGCCACTCGAACCCGGAGCCCCGAGTGACTTCGAATTGATGAAGGGCATCCAGGCCGGTGACGCCGATGCGCTGTCTCAGCTCTACGACCGCTACAACGGCATTCTGAAGGCGCTGATCCTGCGAGTCATTCACAATGAGGCTGAGGCCGACGATCTCTTGCAGGAGATTTTCATGGAGATCTGGAACCAAGCCAAAAATTTCTCGGAGCAAAAGGGCAAACCGCTCGGCTGGATGGTGACACTCGCACGGCGACGAGCCATCGATGGCCTGCGTAAGAAGCAGGCTTACGCGCGTGCAGAGGAGCGCCTGCAAAACGAAACGGAACAACAGCCCGATGCATGGGTGCATAACGCCACCGAAGAAGAAATCATGCTAAGCGACACGCGCACGCTCATCCGAAAGGTCATCAGTGGCCTGCCGCCGGCCCAGCAACAGGCAATCGACCTCGCATTTTTCAGGGGCATGAGCCAGCGCGAAATCGCGGCCAAAACGAATACACCATTGGGCACGGTAAAAACGCGGCTTGAATTGGGACTAAAAAAAATATATGACGGCCTCAAGGACTTAAGAGATGAACTTTGAGCAGTTTCAAAATCAGTCCCGACTTTACGTGATCGGTGCGCTGGAGCTGGAGGAACTGGAGGAGTTCGAGAAAGCTCGAAAGAAATTCGGGAAGAAAGCCGAAGACTTCATCACCAAATGCTACGCCTTGCATGAAGCATTCGCGCTAAGCCTGCGTCCCGCGAAGTCCTCCGACGCGATCAAGGAACGATTGATGGCCATGGTGAAGGCCAAGAAGGAAGGCTAGAAAACATTGATGGGTTAATTCGCTTTTGGCGCAAGCGAGGCAACGATTTTTTCAAAGCGCGGATCGCCGCGCAAGGGATCCCAAAACGGCAACAACTTCAATTGGCCGTAGCTGGGTGAGTTCTGGAAGCGCACAGCCGTGGCAAGCTGTTCACAGGCCAGATCGTTAGCGGCGCTCGCGCAGGCACATAGTCGTTGTGCAACCCTCCGACGGTTAGCGCGAGGTCAAATATTGTAGCCACCGGCCTGTGGCCGGTTCATCTCGGAGCTGGTTCTGGTGGCCGGGAAGACGGCCCACAGGCCCGTGGCTACAGCAGCTGCCTCACTCAACGCGCGCGGCGCGTACAAGCTTCGTTTCCTCTCAACACTCCATTTCGCGCAGGATAAATTCCTGCAGAAAGCCGTAGAAGTTTACCTGGAACAGGCTCAGATCACGGCGCGATCCAATCGGAGAGTGAAGGTGATCATTCAGTTCTAACTCGGTGAAATGGTTTTTCGCCGCAATGACGAGCCGGGCCTGATTCAGCGCGCTCAGCCATGCGTCGGCATGTTTGGTTGGAATACGCAGGGTGCGGTTCGCGAGACTTTTTTCGTTCCCGTTTAGTTGCTCCAGATCGGCGCCCACCGTTTGGGTCGCGGTCTGAAAGAGACGGCGCAATTCGGGTTCGACGTACACTTTCCATTCGGCGCACATTTCCGTTTCTTTTCCGTTTGCCGGCGCGCTGAAGATGCGTTCTTCAGCAGCCGGGGCGCCTTCCGGGTTGGCGCTTGCGGGAATTTGCCGAAGCAGTTCGGCAAGAAACGGGTCGAGCTCGGAAATTTCGATCTGATTCTTGCGGCGGCGAATCTCCATGGCTAACAAACCTTCTCCAGCGTAGCGAGCAGCAGGTAACCGTGCAGTTGCTGCACGTAAAGTTCGGCCGGCTCGCGCATGCCGCTCCACAAAATCGAGCGTCCTTTGTGGTGCACTTCCAACATGTGCTTCTCCGCCTTATCGCGCGGATAACCGAACACCCGTTGGAAAACCATTGTTACGTAGCTCATCAAATTTACAGGATCATTGTGGACTATCACCTGCCAGGGTACATCGAGCGCCTCTTCCGCACGCGTTTCCTTTTCGATCTTCGGCGCGTCAACAGTGGACGGCGCCGCACTCTTTGGACGCAGGGTCCCGGGAATTACAGGCACCTCCACTTCTGCCGCAAGTGGCTCCGCGCTCATAAAAAAATCCTAACATACGCGGCTCTCAGTTCAAACCTGTGAGACGCCAGACTCCAAGCGCTAACGGCTCGTGATGAAATTGTCATCCTGAGCGGAGTCGAAGGATCTCTGGAATCTTTTCCCATCTCACGAGCCAAAATCAGAGATGTTTCGCTTCGCTCAACATGACAATGCACGGCGAAGGATTTTTTTCTGCGTGTTTTTCATCCTCCTCGCATCAGCCGGCTCCCGATCGTCGAATCCATGCAGATGCAAAAGCCCGTGCACGATGTCCAGCTTGATCTCGTCCATCAGCGAATTACCGAATTCGCGAGCGTACCGTCTTGCGGTTTCGACACTGATAAAAATTTCGCCGTCGTGAAAGGTCATGACGTCCGTAGTCCCACTTTCGCCGAGAAACTGGCGATGCAATCGCGACATGCGCCGATCGGAAATCAACCAGACGAAAACTTCGCACAGCTCGCGCAGGTCAGTTCGTTTCCGTTTTTGCATTTGCAGGCAATGTCGCACCGCATCGGCTGCGAATTGTTCCAGCTCGGCAACATTGACCGAAAATTTTCGCTGAAGGTTGTGCACTGAAATTTCCGGAACTGTCATGCTGCGGCGAGTAAGTCTGGTGGCCAAAAACGAAAACAATAATCAGAGATGTTTCGCTTCGCTCAACATGACATTGTTCGTCACGCTGGCGGCCTGTGTTCGGCCTGGAAGTTGCGCGTGATCAAACGGGCGCCTTTGTCGAAGGTTAAATATGCCCACGCCCATTGAATGAGCACGAGCAAGCGATTGCGGAACCCGACCAGGAAAATGATGTGCACGAATAACCATGCCAACCACGCGGGAAGCCCGCTGAGATGAAAAAATTTCAGATCCGCAACGGCTTTATTGCGACCGATCGTAGCCATACTTCCCTTATCGAAATACCGAAATGGCTGCGGTTTTTCGCCCCGGATCATTCGCAAAATGTTGCGCGCCGCATGGCGTCCCTGTTGCATCGCCACGGGTGAGACTCCCGGCAAAGGCTCTCCGGTCTGATGGGAAAAATTCGCAAGATCGCCAATGACCTGCACTTCCGGATGCCCAGCAATGGTGAGGTCGTCGTTCACAATAACTCGGCCAACACGGTCAACCGGTGTGATAAGCGTTTTCCCGACGAATGACGCATTGTTGCCAGCCGCCCAAATTTTCACGCGGCACGGGATGAATTCGCCGTCTAATTGCACGCCGGATTCTGTAATATCCGTTGCTCGTGCGTCCGTGCGGACGTCCACTCCCAGCTCAACCAATTGTTTTCGCGCGCTCTCGGACAAATCCGGGGGATACGCGGCGAGTAGGCGCGAGGCCCCTTCGATAAGAATCACGCGTGCTTTGGATGGGTCGATATGACGAAAGTCCTTCGCCAGTGTGTATCGAGAGATTTCAGCGATGGCGCCAGCCATTTCAACGCCAGTTGGTCCACCGCCGATGACAACAAAATTCATGGCTGCCTTGCGCGCTGCTTCGTCTGTTGTTTTTTCAGCAAATTCGAACGCTAAAAGAATCCGCCGGCGAAGCTCAACCGCGTCTTCCAGACTTTTTAATCCGGGCGCGAGTTTTTCCCACTCGTCATGCCCGAAGTAGGAGTGCCGTGCGCCCGTGGCGAGGATGAGATAGTCATAATCAAATACACGATCCTTCGTTTTTACTTTTCTCGCTTCGACATCCACGGATTCTACCTCGGCGAGGATCACTTCGACGTTCCTGCAACTGCTCAAGATCGCCCGGATCGGGGCGGCAATGTCGGCCGGCGAGAGCGCCGCTGTTGCCACTTGATACAGTAGCGGCTGAAACAGGTGGTAATTTGTGCGGTCGATTACCGTCAGACTCACATCTTTACGGGCAAGCTTCTTGGCTGCCTCAAGCCCGCCAAACCCTGCACCGACAATGACGACGCGCGGCTGTTTCCGTGCGCGAGACTGCATCCGGCAATTTTGCAGCAAACGTCCAAGTTCCAACTGCCAAACTCCAAAGAAGCCTTAATCTTCAATGCTCAAATAAAGATCAGCCGAAGCGCCTGCAGGCTGGGATGTTTGGGATTTCTCTGGAGATTGGTATTTGGGTATTTGGTGCTTTTTGCGGCCGCCTCAAACCATCATGA
>JBKPBJ010000308.1:0-9516 GCA_046726875.1 Verrucomicrobiota bacterium | reverse complement strand
AATTCCAGAGATTCCTCGACTTCGCTGCGCTTCGCTCGGAATCTCAATCATGCGAACTTAATCACGCCAAAGCACGGCGCGCACGGGTGCGCCATCGGCACCTGCGATTTTCAGAGGCAGCGCCGCGAAATTGTAAATGCCAGGAGCGACGTCGCTGAGATCGAGCGATTCAACGATGGCAATCCCAGCGCGGCCAAGCGCGTGGTGGTTCTGCAACGATTTTGAATCGATCTCGTCCATCGACGGCAGATCCACGCCCAAGAGTTTCACGCCGTTCTTTTGCAGCCACGCCGGAACATCAGCCGCGATCACGGGAATTCGATTTGGAAAAACTGTCGAGTCGCTCCATCGGCCGGTCTTTACGAGAAGCCGCGACGTCGCCGCGATCTCTTCCGCGTGCGGACGGAGATCCTCGCGAGTGATCAGGTGTTTCTCCGTCGATTGAGAAAAGGTTTCCGAAAGATCGATTACAGTTGCGCGTCCCACATAAGTCTCCAGGGACGCTTTTTCGATCGATTCGCCATTTGAATCGAAATGAAATCGAGCATCGGCGTGCGTACCGTTGTGCACACTCATCGCGATTGAGCCAAGATTTACGCTCGCGCCTTTGGAGATCTCGTTCGTAACACGATAAGAAAACGGTTCGTCGCCGGGCCATTCGGCGAAGTCATTCGATAGCGTTCGTGAGATGTCCCAAATCTTCATCGTGTAGTAGAAGGAGCGCCGGTCTGCAGCTCTTCCATAATTGCTTGCGCAGCTCTTTCGCTGGCGCCGGTGCCGCCGAGTTTGCTGATGATCGCGTTAAAGTCCAAAATCATTCGTTCACGCACGGGTGCGTCTTCCATTAGTAACCGGACCTCCTTTACGATGGCGTCCGGTTTTGCTTCGTGCTGGATAAACTCCGGAACGACTTCTTTGCCTGCAAGCAAATTGGGCATGCCGAGAAAATCTACATTCACCACCAGACGCGCTGCGATGTACGTCGGCCAGGCAACTTTGTAAATTAGCACGAACGGCATTCTATAATAAGCAGCCTCAAGCGTGGCGCTTCCCGAGGCCACGATTCCAACGAAAGCGCGTTGCATAATGGCTGCCGTCTCAGCAGCTTTGATTTCAATCACTTGTTGTTGCTGCGCCGGTACGCCCCTCACCCTCCCCTCTCCTCTCAAGGGGAGAGGCGTCCCAATCGGCCACTCGTTAGGTGGCACTTGCATTTTTTCTTCTCTCCCCTCCAAGGGGAAACGATCAAGGTGAGAAGTTAACATTTCGCTTAGCTCGCGTGCGAGTTCGTCGGATGCAGCTGCGACTTGGAAGCGCAAAGCGGGATTGAGTTGCAATAGCAGACGCGCGGCTTCGATCATCACCGGAAAGATTTTTCGCGCTTCGCGCAACCGACTGCCGGGGAAAAGTCCGATCAGATTCGAATCGCGGTGAGTATCCGTCTTCTGAGTCTGAAGTCTTTCGATCATTGGATGACCGACAAAGACGGCACGGAGCCCCGATTCGGCGTAGAGATCGGTCTCAAACGGAAAAATGCAGAGCACGAGATCAATGAAACGCGCCATCTCTTTGATCCGTCCCCGGTTCCACGCCCAGACCTGGGGGCTGATGTAATAGATTACTTTCTGCGTTTGCGATTGCCTTCGCAGCGCGCGAGCCAGTCGCAAATTGAAACCCGGATAATCGATCAAAACGACTGCGTCGGGTTTGCTTTCCTGAATTTCGTTTAGCGTCTGACGGAATTGCTCGCGAAAGTAGCCGTACTTTCGCAGCACTTCCCATAAGCCGAGAACCGCTGCGCCACCAATCCAGTTTTTGAATTGGGCGCCGGCGACCTGCTGCATTTGCGGCCCGCCGCGGCCGATGAATTTCAGCTCAGGATCCAACAGGCGCAGCGAGCGCATCAATGCCGCGCCGTGATTGTCGGCGCTCACTTCGCCCGCTAGAAAATAGATGGTCATGGATTTCGCCTCTCTAGTAGCCACGGGCCTGCTTGCCTCGCCGAAGTTTCACGAAGGCGGGTGGCCCGTCCACGTTCGATGCTCTCGAAGAGACCGCCCATCCGCATTCGCCAAGCTACCGCGCGACAGGCACGGCGGTGGCTACAGCAGAAAACCGTCTTACCCACTCGACGAGATTTGCTTCGTGATCTTAACAGCCAGCTCCAATGCCGCCGTCGCTTGAGAACCGGAAACACGCGGCTGGCATCCGGTGCTTGCGCATTCGATGAACGACGTGAGTTGAAGTTTGAGCGGTTCGCCGTGCTCGACCTCGACTCTGTCACGCCAAATCTGTTTTCCGACGCGCCGATAGATCTCGCCGCTTTGATTTTGATAATCGAGAGAGAGATACGCGTCTTCCTGAAAAATGCGAATCTTGCGCATTCGCTCGGGACTGATGCGGCTGGCCGTCACATTCGCGACGCAACCGTCTTCAAAATGGAGCCTCGCGTTTGCAATGTCTTCGCTGTGGCTGAGCACGGGCACGCCAACCGCGTCAATACTCCAAAGAGGCGAACGCACAAAATTAAGAATGACTTCCAGATCGTGAATCATTAAATCGAGCACGACACCGATATCGGTGCTGCGCTCCGTGTACGGAGCGAGCCGATGCGCTTCGATGAAGCGCGGGTGCGTCAGATGTTTTTCCAGGGCACCCAACACAGGGTTGAATCGTTCGACATGGCCCACCTGAAGGATGAGGCCGCTGCGCGCGGCCAATTCCGCAAGCTCGGTAGCATGTGCAGTGTTGTCGGTGATCGGTTTCTCGATCAGCACGTGTTTACCCTTTGCAAGGAGAGCGCGGGCAACCTCGTAGTGAGTGTTGGTGGGCGTTGCCACGGAAACGGCGTCGATCATCCCGCTGAAATCATCAAGCGATTTGGCCGGTGCTGCCCCGAACTTGCTCGCAATTGTGCGGCTCCTGAGCGGCTCCACGTCGTACACCGCACTGAACTCAGCGGACGGAATTTCCGCATAGAGCCGTGCATGATTACTGCCGATATGCCCAACGCCAACGATGCCAACGCGCAGCTTTTTCATTGGTCCCACGCCAGTCAACCCCGAAAGCTTTCGCGGGTCAACGTTCGAAACTCTTCGGAAACAACTTACTTCTGTGGCCAGTTGGCGCGAAACCACTCGTAAGTTTGGGCGATGCCGTTTCGCAGCGGGATCGTTGGCTGCCAGCCGAGTGCGCGAATTTTGCTTACGTCCAGAAGCTTTCGCGGTGTCCCGTCTGGTTTGTTGGTGTCCCAGACGATTTCGCCGTCGAAACCCACTACGTCGCAGATTAGCTCGGCCAGCCCGCGAACGGTGACGTCCTCGCCGCAGCCGATGTTGATGATTTCCGGAGAATCGTATTTCTCGAGCAGCAAAAGACAGGCTGCAGCAAGATCGTCGACGTATAAAAATTCGCGGCGCGGTGTTCCGGTTCCCCACACAACTAGCTCTTTTTGGTTCTGTGTCTTCGCTTCGTGCGCTTTCCGCAGGAGTGCGGCCAACACGTGCGATGTTTCCAGATCGAAATTATCGTCAGGCCCATAAAGGTTCGTCGGCATTATCGAGATGAAGTTCGCGCCGTACTCGCGTGCATACGCCTGGCAAAGCTTGATCCCGGCAATCTTTGCAACAGCATAAGCTTCATTCGTTGGCTCCAGAGGGCCAGTAAGCAATGCGCTTTCCGGAATCGGTCGCGGTGCCACCTTCGGATAAATGCAGGAGCTACCGAGAAAGAGCAGCTTCCGCGCGCCAGTTTGGTACGCCGAGTGAATGACGTTGTTCTGGATGCGCAAATTCTCGAGAAGAAACTCCACCGGATAATCATTGTTTGCCTTTATCCCGCCAACCTTCGCCGCCGCGAGAACCACGATGTCGGGGCTTGCCTCCGCAAAGAACCTGGTAACGGCAGATTCGTCACTGAGATCGAGCTGCGATCGATCGCGCCTTAGCAGATTAGTGAAACCCTCCGATTCGAGTCGCCGAACGAGCGCGCTCCCGACCATTCCCCGATGACCGGCCACGAAGATCTTATCGGATTTGCTTAAACGCACCGTAGTCTCTAGTCAGAAATTGGCCGACAGGCAAGATGCCCACTGGGTGTTTGGTCTTGCTGAGAATAGCGCATCCATTTTGAATCCGGGGAGATGAGATGCATTCGCTGGTTCCCGTCGACCTGTGTTGCGATTGCTGCATGGCACAATCACCGGTCGCGCTGCCGGAGTCACCGACTCCGGCTACAGTAAAAGCGGCAGTTGATCAACTGATTCCCTGGTTGTTGGATGAAGATCAACAACTGCGCGGCATCCCGTTCACCGAACTGATTTTTGATACCACCGGTAGAAAGGTGCTGCCGTTTGACGCGAACAACGCAGTCGATCAGCGCGTCGCCAAAGCGATCAGTGCCGCGTGCGATGAGACGATGAAGCGATTGAATGCGCCGAACAGCGAGATTCAAAGCATTGATCGAATCAACGAGGTCAGCAGCCGTTTCGAAGAGACTCTACGGGAGCTGATCAACTTGACGCCCGGTTTGCAGTGCGATTTCCCGCTCACAGTCGAGGGCAAAGTCCAACGTTCGGGTTACCCGGATTTGCGCATCACCGATCTCGACAGCAGACGCGTGTTCTATTTGGACCCGAAGCTTTACGCCGCCGGAAGCCGCGAGAGCAGTTTCCGCGCATTTTATTTCGAGCCGAAGAAGTCGACGAACAAAGTGCGCGATGACGCGGTGCATTTCGTGGTTGGATTTGAGCATGCTCCACGCGAAACTCGATCAGGTTCTCCGAACGCGACGTGGAAATTCACGCGCTGGGACCTTGTCGATCTTTCGCAGTTTACCGTCAAACTGAAAGCCGAATTTCAGGCGAGCAACCGCGATATGTACCGGCCGGAGGCAATTGTCGCGTCTAGTTCGAAGCGTTAGTTCTTGCTTTCACTGATGCTCCGATGCACTCGTTCGCTATGCTGCTGTGGCGGGTGGTGATCAGGAAATGAGAAAGTTGATTTCACTGCTTGTGTTCTTGCTCGGCATCACTTTCAGCGAAGCAATATTCGCGCAGAAGGCAGAAACAACATGCGAGTATCGCTGGATAGATTCGATAACTGCAAACCGGTTATCACTATTCCGTTGGGCACACCCAGTTATTGGCAAAGCGTAGACGGTGACATCAATCGAACCAGTTGGGCGCATATCCCGAGCACAGGCCAGGATGTCCACAGGCGACCACACGGTTGCTGGGTAGATTCGGCCACCGGAAAAGAAATTCTGACTATTCCTTTGGATACGCCGCTTCGTCTGCAAGGTGTGGCGGGCGAAGCCAACCGGACCGGGCGCACCTACATTCCGAGCACAGGCCAGCACGTTGTTCGCGTTTCGTGCTCGCGAATTACGAAGTAGACAGGGCCAACACGATTAAAAGATTTCATCTCGTGAAGGCAGAGCAAATTCTGCAAAAAAAACGTTTGTGGGTTTGTGAGCTTAGTTAGTGGAAAATCTCCGATTAAGATCAAGACGAAGCGGAAGATTACCGTGAGTTGATCAGATTCGCGGGGAACGGTAAACTGTTGGTTCTGATGATATCAGAACCGAAGGAAACATTTCAGTTCGACGCGATTGACGATGTTCTAAGCGACATTGCGAAAGGGCGCATGGTTATCGTGACCGACGATGCGGATCGCGAGAACGAAGGCGACCTGGTCATGGCGGCGGAAAAAGTGACGCCTGAAGGGGTGAATTTTATGGCGACGCACGGCCGGGGCTTGATTTGCGTCCCCATTTCGAATGAGCGCGCAGACCAGCTCGGCTTGCAACGCATGGTGGCGCAAAACCGGGAAAAACATAACACCGACTTCACCGTCTCTGTGGACGCGGCGCGAGGCGTGACCACCGGCATAAGTGCCTACGATCGCGCCACCACGATACTGGCTATCGCCAACCCGAAATCGTCGCCGGAAGATTTGAACCAGCCGGGTCACATATTCCCACTGCGCGCAAAAGACGGCGGCGTGCTGCGACGCGCCGGTCACACCGAGGCCGCTGTCGACCTCGCAAGAATGGCAGGCCTGCAAGCGGCGGGCGTGCTGTGCGAGATTTTGCACGACGACGGCACCATGGCGCGTCTTCCGGAGCTGATGGAATTCCGCAACAAACACGGCCTTCGCATTTGCACGATCCAGAGTTTGATCGCCTATCGGCGTAAGAGCGAGAAGCTGGTGGAGCTGGAGCAAATCGTGAAATTGCCGACCGACTACGGCGATTTCGATTTGCATTTATATCGCTCGAAGCTCGACGGGCAGCATCATCTCGCCCTCGTAAAAGGTCGGATCGACAAGAACAAACCCACGCTGGTTCGCGTGCACAGTCAGTGTCTCACCGGCGATGTTTTCGCATCGCGCCGATGCGACTGCGGAAATCAATTGCACGCGGCACTGCGGCAAATCCAAGAGGAAGGCCACGGCGTTCTGGTTTACATGCGACAGGAGGGCCGCGGTATCGGGTTGGCGGCAAAAATCCACGCGTACAAGTTGCAGGAGGAAGGACTCGACACCGTTGAGGCAAACGCGAAACTCGGGTATGCAACTGACCTGCGCGATTACGGGCTCGGCGCACAGATTCTTTTCGATCTTGGCGTGCGACGGTTCCGGTTCCTCACAAATAACCCGAAGAAAGTTGTCGGCCTGGAAGGCTACGGCTTGGAAATGATCGAGCAGGTGCCGATCCGGACCGAAGCCAATCCGCACAACGAAAAATATCTCGAAACAAAAAAGACGAAGCTCGGACACTTGCTTTGAAAATGACGAAGCTCGAATGCCGAATGACGAAGGAATGACCAAATGCCGAATTCCAAATCAGATCCGTGTCATTCCGAGCGGAGCGAAGCGGAGTCGAGACTGCAACGCAGCGGACGAATTCCGCGAGGCCAGGCTTTCAATCCCGTTGCAACGCCCTCGGCTAACTGTGCGGGATCCTTCGACTTCGCTCAGGATGACGATCCGTCATTCGGGGTTCGTCATTCATTCGACATGCGTCATTCGTCATTCGCCATTCGTCATTTCTAAATGTCGAAATCGACGCCGTCTCGTCCGCCAATCGCCAAGGGCAAACGCGCATTCCACATCGTCGCGAGTCGGTTTAATACGCAGTACGTGGATGGGCTTATCGATCATGCGACCAAAGAGCTGCACGCACTTGCGCCGAACGCAACGATTTCTCTCCATCGCGTCCCTGGTTCGTTCGAGGTTCCCGTGGTCGTGCGTGAAGTTGCGAGCCGAAACAAAGCCGACGCGATCATCGCGTGCGGAGTGATTCTGCAAGGCGAAACCAATCACGCACAAAACCTGAGTCGCTCTGTCACCGACGCCCTTCAACGCATCGCCATCGAACACGGCGTGCCGGTGATAAACGTGGTGCTCAGTTTTGACAACGAAAATCAGGCTCGAGCGCGTTGCCTTGAAAATAAAATCAATCGCGGAACCGAAGCCGCGCGCGCGGCGGTGGAAATCGCGAACGTTTTATCCGAACTTCGTGGCACACGAGGAGCGGCGGCTTCCCAGCCGCCCAAGCGGCGCTTGGAAAAGCGCCGCTTCTGAACGCGCAACCTAACGCAATATCGATAGATTTAATAAGCATGGGTAAACGTCGCCGAGCGCGAGAAGCTGCGGTTCAATATCATTTCTGGCGCGATCTTCAGCGCGGCGAAGGGCCAGACAAGATCGATGATTTTTGGGAATTTTGCCCCGCGACACCGCGGGTGCGCGAATTCGCGCAGCCACTAATCGAAGGAATGGTGGCGCATTTGCCAGAGATTGATGAGCGCATCCGCCGTTACTGCGAGAACTACGAATTTCGCCGGATTTCAGCGGTCGATCGCAATGTTCTGCGGCTGGCGATTTATGAAATGCTTTACCGCGACGACATCCCACCGGTCGTATCCATCAACGAGGCGATCGAACTGGCAAAGGCGTACGGCGGCGCAGATTCAGGGGGGTTTGTAAATGGCATTCTTGATCGTATCCGAAAAGATTTGGATCGCCCCGCCCGTGAGCCGGTGAAAAAGGAACTGTAGCCGCCGTCCTGTGGGCGACACGCACGCTTCGCACAGCGAAGCGGCTACAAAAACACATGAAATTTCTCGAAACTCTCGCCAAGCAATTTGCCGGCAAACCGGTTGACTGGGATGAGCTGGAGGAATCGCTCATCCGCGCCGACCTCGGGGTGCCAATGACACTCCGCATTATCAAAACGCTTCAGGAACGCGAAGCGTGGGCTTTGCTCGGAATCGGCGACGTAATCAAAGCGGTGCGCGAGGAAATCGCGCGCATCTTGCCGCGCGATCCGGCACCAATTCGTCGAGCGACCGGGAAACCGACAGTGATTTTGATTGTTGGCGTGAACGGAACCGGCAAAACAACATCGACAGCAAAACTTGCGCGTAATCTCCTGCTCGGCGGTAACTGTAGGGCGTCTGTGTCAGACGCCTGGGCGTTTCACAGAAACGCTCTACAAAGTGTCATGCTCGCAGCCGCAGACACGTTTCGTGCGGCGGCTATCGAGCAACTCGATATCTGGGCAAAAAGACTCGGCGTTGAAATGATTCGCGGCCAACACGGCGCAGATCCCGCGGCGCTTTGTTACGAAGCGTATCAGACAGCAACGAAGCAGGAGATTGACTTTTTGCTTTGCGACACAGCCGGCCGGCAACACACCAAAGCAAATCTGATGGCCGAGCTGCAGAAGATAAAACGCACCTTGGTCAAACTCGATGCGGACGCACCGCAAGAGACGTTGCTGGTCGTCGACGCGACCACAGGCAGTAACGCGCTGAGTCAGGCGCGCGAGTTTAACAAAGCGCTTGGACTCACTGGCCTGATAGTCACCAAACTCGACGGCAGCGGCAAAGGCGGCATTGTCGTGGCCATCCAGGATGAACTGGGAATTCCCACGCGCTTCGTAGGCACTGGCGAAAAGCTCAACGATTTGGCGCTGTTCGATCGGAAGACGTACCTCGAAAATTTGCTGTGATCGTCAAAGCGTAAGCAAGGAACGACGGCTTCGGCAGCCGTCGAAACATGACGGCTGGGAAGACGTCACTCCTTGAATTGCTCGACTACGGCAATCGAAACGCCGTAGTTTGATCTAGTCATGTTCAAACGACTTCTCTCGCCGCCTGAGCAAAGTCGCGCGGCAAAAACCGTCGAGATTTATGGCTGGATCATCTTGGCCGAAGGCGGGTTGCTTCTACTCTTTCCCGACTTCATGGCGGGGCTTATGCATTTCGGCCCGCTGAATCCGCAAGCTTCTGGATTTTTGCGTTTGATCGGCATGCTGGTTTCAGGGTTCGGCATGCTCTATCTGCTGAGTGGACGTCTCAATGCGGAGGGCTTTGTCTTCGCCACATTGATCGATCGCCCATTCGTCGCGCCGACCATGGCGACCTTGTGGTATTTTGGGGCGCTGCCCGGTCCGCTCGCGCTCTTATTTGCCATCGAAGATTCCGCAAGCTGGCTCTGGACTTTACTG
>JBKPBJ010000307.1:0-7069 GCA_046726875.1 Verrucomicrobiota bacterium | reverse complement strand
CCGCGACGGTTCTCATTTCAATTCAATCGCATCTGGAAATCCGAAAGATCGTTCTCTCCAGAGGCTTTCACACCCGCGTCGCTGACTACCCTCCGGAATGCTTGGCAGGAAAATCGCCTGTCGTTGCTAACGCTCTGCGAGGAACCGGCGGCAGTCGTTTTCTTTAGTGCGCGATTGTGCCCAGCCTTTCGACCAGCGCCTTGCCTTTTGTGCGGTCGTTGATCACGAACGTGTTGTTTTCGCCATGCGTCGACCACGGACCACGCGGCACTTCCTTGAAATCCACGAACCTCCAATCGGTGACGTCAGTTGGTTTCAAGCCGAGGTAATCGCGCACAGCAGGCGAAACATCGAGGCCGGCGCCTTTGTTGAGATTAGGCTTCGGCCGTTCGTTCCCGAAAACGTATTGCCAATGATCAGTGCGGAATGGTCCGGCGTCTTCCCACTGCGCATATGCGGTTCGATTGCCTTTACGGATCGCGATCCATCGGTCTTTGCAAGTAGATACGGCCGGTCCCTGGTACCCTTCTCCAAACCACGGAACAACGCGCGACGCTTCGGGCCGATGGCCTTCCCTCGCTTTGTCGTTGTACGGAAGTGCGCAATAAAACGGATTGAGCCGTGGCGTGAATTTTACCGGAATGTAATTGCTGCGATTAGCGGGATCAGGGTCGTCGAGCCCGCCGTAATTTTTGCTCCATTGCTTGTCCCACGAGCTTACCCGATTGGGAACGGGATTGTTGCCGGACGGTTTCTCGCCGATCCAGAACACGGTAGTCACGATGTTGCTTTTCCATGGGTAACGCTGCCCGGGTGCGGTTCGCTCCCCGGCCAACTGCCCCGGCGTGAACGCGAGTGAACCGACATCGAGGACCCGATCATCCGCTGGTTTCTCAGATTTCTTGCTGAACTTCGTTTTCGCAGGTTCTGCCTTCGACGCGGCGCCATGTGCGAAAAGAGATGAGATGGACGAAAGCAAAACCGCAATCGCGTGAGTAAATTTTCCAGGTTTCATTTGTTGTTCTTAAAGCGGCGCAAAACACGACGGCGTGCGTCTTTCTTGTTGCTTCGTGCACGAGAACGCGGATGCGCGTCAATCGCTGCGAATTAGGATGCGCCTAAATAAGTGGCCGCAATGTTACTGCTCAGCTGAACTAGTCAACGAGAATTTCAATTAGCACGCGAAGAACGTGAATAGACGGAAAAATGATCAGAATTGCCGCAGGCGCACATGTTAGGCAGAAAAGCCGTCCCGCGGGCGCGGGACCAACGCGTTGAGAAGTCGCCGCGGCGACCGTTCCACCCGGATCAACCTTTGTTATCGAGAAATTTCCCCGGGTTTAAAATATTGTCAGGATCGAGCGCTTGTTTGAGTCGACGATGAAGGTCACGCGCCACCTCACTCGTCGCTTCCGGCCACCACCGTTTTTTTGCCAGTCCGATTCCATGTTCGCCTGTAATCACGCCGCCCCACGCCAGCACTTGCTCAAAAAGATCGTCGAGCGCGCGCGCGACCTTTTCACGCACAGCAGCGTCGCGATTGTAGCGGTCTGCCATGATGTTGACGTGAATGTTGCCGTCTCCGGCGTGGCCAAAGCACGCAATCGGAAATCCGTGCTTTGCCTGCAGCTCGTCTGCGAATTCCATCAAATCGACCAAATGACTGCGCGGGACGACCACGTCCTCGTTCAATTTCGTTAGGCCGGTAGCGCGCAGCGAGTTGCTGAACTGGCGGCGCAACGCCCAGAGCTTCTCGCAATCGGCTTCACCTTTGGCCATCTGCAGCGCGTTTGGTTTTCTCATTTCGATCAATTCGCGAACGGCCGCGGCTTCGCTGCGAACGCTTTCTTGTTGGCCATCCAGGTCGACGAGCAAATGGGCGTTTCCCTCTGGCACAATCTTTTCGCCCAAATCGCGCCGCGCCGCCTCGAGCGTGAAATGATCGGCGATTTCGAGTGCCGACGGTAGAAATCCCGCCGCAAAAATTGCCTGCACGGTCTCGGCAGCCTGCGCAGCGGTGGCGAACGCCGCCGACAAAATCGCGCGTGCCGGCGGAAGCGGAAGCAAACGCAGTGTGACCTCGGTGACAATACCGAGCATTCCCTCCGAGCCAACGAATAGACCGATCAAGTCGAAGCCGGTTTTGTTTTTGTGCACACGTCCACCGGTCCGCAGAAGTTCACCATTCGCCAACACGACTTCGAGACCGATGACGTAATTGCGCGTCACGCCATACTTCAAACAGCGCGGTCCCCCGGCGTTTGTAGCGACGTTTCCGCCGATTGTACAATCCTTCATGCTTGCCGGGTCAGGTGGATAAAATAATTTCTGCCCGCGCACGGCTCCTTTGAGCTCGGCGGTGAAAACGCCCGGTTCAACAATCGCGACGGCGTCGGTAAAATTGATTTCCTTGATGCGATTCATGCGCATAAGCGAGAGCGCAATCCCGCCACGCGCCGGCACGCATCCGCCCACGTAGCCAAATCCGCCTCCGCGTGCGGTGACCGGAACTTTCTCGCGCCCGGCGAACTCAAGAAGCTTGCTCACATCCGCTGTCGATCGTGCGAAGACGACAACTTCCGGCGGATGCGTTGCGAACCATTTATCACCACTGTGCGCAGCGACCGTTTCCGGATCGTCTGCGACAATTTTGTTATCAAGGATTTCTCGAAGCCTCGAAGCGAGTTCCATTACGAGCAACGTCGCGCACCTCAGTTGTAGGGCAAGCGCTTGGCTTGCCGGGGAGAGGCCGGCAGGCTGTGCGCCTGCCGTACAATTCACTTGCCGATCGCGACGCGATAGTGCCGAGCCTGCTCCATTCGTTTGATGAGCGCTTCGGCTTTTGGGAAAATCACCGGCTTACTTGCCTCCGGGCCAGCAAATTCCGTCACTGCATCCATGGAATCGAAGCGAAGTAGCGTGACGAATTCCACTTCGCCGCCGTCTTCGCGAACGAACAATTCCGCGCCGTGGTAACCCTCAATCTTTCGCGCGGCGATGCTCGGAAAAATTTCATCGCGCAGCATTTTCTCGTAAGCGTTCGCGTCTGCAGGTTTCGTCCACCCGTGCCAAATGCGTGCGATCATGTGAGCAAGAGTAAGATGAAGAGTGAGAGGAAGCGGAAGAGATGGTCACATGCCCATTATCTGATACCCGCCATCGACATAGATGACTTGACCAGTGATGGCTGCAGCTCCGTCGCTGGCGAGAAAAACTCCCGTAGCGCCTAACTCGGCGGGTTCGCAACTGCGCTTCAGCGGCGCGCGCTCCTGATAGTGCTTCAACATGGAGGTGAAACCGCTGATTCCACGAGCGGCCAGCGTCTGCACAGCGCCGGCGGAAATACAGTTCACGCGAATTTTTTTCGAGCCGAGATCGTAAGCAAGATACCGCGTGCTGGCTTCGAGACTGGCCTTGGCCACGCCCATCACGTTGTAATGCGGTACGACTTTTTCTGAGCCGTAATAGGTCATCGCGACAATGCTGCCGCCGTTGGTCATCAGCGGCGCCGCTTCGCGCGCGAGCGCGACTAACGAATACGCGCTGACGTCCTGCGCGACGCGAAACGCTTCGCGAGTCGTGCTGACGAAATCGCCTTCCAACGCTTCGCGCGGCGCATACGCCAGGGAGTGCAGCATTAAATCGACACGATCGGTTTGGCTCCGAACGTTCTCGAAAAATGCTTTGATCTCATCGTCGCTGGTAACGTCGCAAGGAAACAGCGGAGTCTTTTCTCCGAACTCGCCGATCAGTTCCTCGACATTTTCCTTTAGCCGTTCGCCTTGATAATTAAAAATCAGGCGCGCACCTGCCGCGGCCCAAGCCTTTGCGATCGCCCAGGCGATGCTGCGCTTGTTCGCCACACCGAAAACAAGCCCGTTCTTCCCCGCCAAAACTTGTTGATCCATAAAGAGTGAGAAGGCTTACAACCTTACAACGATTCCGCGCGGCGCAAACGAGCGCAGGCCCTCTTCCAGAAACGGCAGGCGAAGCGCTTGCCCTACGGCGATGCAACGCGAAGGTAGCTTCCTCATGACCACTCGGCTTGCATTTTTCTGCGCGTTTTGGTTTTCAAGCTGCGCTATTTCGAATTTATCGGCACAAAAAACTTCGTCGCCTTCTGCGACACCAATGCTTTCTCCGTCTCCGCTGCCGCTTGTAGAGGCGCTTTTCAAAAATTTGAAGGCGCGCTCGATTGGACCAGCGGTGATGGGTGGTCGCGTATCGGACATCGTTATCGATCCGCGCAATCCGTTTGTCTTCTACGTCGGGCTGGGACACGGCGGCGTTTTCAAAACGAATGACAATGGCGTTACGTTCCAGCCGATCTTCGACAAACAACCGATGCTCTCCATCGGTGCGGTCGCGGTTGCGCCGTCTGATTCCGACGTCGTTTGGGTCGGAACTGGCGAAGCCAACGATCGGAATTCATCGGACTGGGGCGACGGCATGTATCGGTCGACCGATGGAGGCGAGACGTGGCAGAACGTTGGCTTAAAAGAGAGCCGCACCATTGCGCGCATCATTGTGGATCCGAAGAAACCTGAGGTCGCTTATGTCGCAGCCGTGGGGAATCTGTGGAAGGACGGCGGCGAACGCGGATTATTTAAAACAACTGATGCTGGCAAGACCTGGAAATTAATCCTGCACGCAGCGGTTCCACACGACGCGCGCACGGGCTGCGGCGACGTCGCGCTCGATCCGACAAATCCGCAGATTGTTTACGCAGTGCTGTATGCGCGCCAACGCACCCCGTGGAGTTTCACTTCCGGTCCGAGCGTGACTGGCGGCGAAGATGTCGGAGGAATTTTCAAGAGTACTGACGGCGGCGGAAGCTGGAAAAAACTCGGCGGCGGTCTTCCCGGGCAAACTGGGCGAATTGGGTTGGCAGTCAGCGCCAGCGATCCAAAAGTCATCATGGCTGTTGTGCAGAGTTATGAAGGCGGCATTGGTGCGCTTGACGATCTGCGCAGCAAGAGCGGTGGGGTTTTTCGGTCCGAGGACGGCGGCGAAAGGTGGAAACGCATGAGTGCATTGAATCCCCGCCCATTTTATTTCAGTCAGATTCGTATCGATCCCGCGAATGACCAGCGCGTGTATCTACTCGGGTTCGCATTGTTCGTGTCGGATGATGCCGGAAAAAACTTTCGCGAGGATTTAACCGAAAAAACTCATCCCGATGATCACGCGTTCGCGATTCAGCCGGGCACAGTGCCGCCGCCGAAGCCGCCTAAGCCCGAAGAAAAAAACAAGCCGCCAAAGCCTCAAGTTTGCCAGCGTGTGCTGCTCGGAACTGATGGCGGTGTGTATCAAAGCTTTGCCGGCGGGAAGAATTGGGATCATCTGAACAAAATCCCGTCGGGCGAATTTTATCGAATCTCGCTCGACGACACGAAACCGTATTTCCGAATTGCGGGCGGCCTTCAGGACAATGAAAACTGGGTGGGACCCAGCGCTGTGCAAAGCAAGGAAGGGATTCGCAATTGTGACTGGACTGCGCTCGCAGGCGGCGACGGTTTCTATGTGCTGTTCGATCCGACGGATCGCGACACATTTTACGCCGAAAGCCAGCAAGGTGAAGTGCACCGGATCAATCTGCAAAATGGCGAGATACGGCGTTTGCGCCCCCAACCGGCTGAGGGCCAGCCGCTCTATCGATTCAACTGGAATTCGCCGATGATCATGAGCCGAAATAAACCGGGCGTGATTTATCTGGGCGGCAATTGCGTGTTCCGGCTGACCGACCGCATGGAAAAATATTCGGTGATCAGCCCCGACCTGACGCGCAACGAACCGGGACGTACCACTGCCGCGGGAAGCGGCGCAGAAAATTACGGCACTGTGTTTTCGCTGGCCGAATCGCCTAAACGCGCCGGGTTGCTGTGGGCGGGGACAGATGACGGACGGCTGTGGGTGACAGAAAATGAAGGCGGCAAGTGGATGGAGTTGACGGACAATTTGCCTGAGCCGGCACGCGGTCAATGGGTGTCGCGCATCGAGCCTTCTCAATTGGATGCGAATGTGGCGTACGTCGCTACCAATGGTTATCGCATGGGTGATGATCGTCCCTCGATTTTGCGAACGGCCGATCTAGGAAAAACGTGGCAGCCCGTCACAGGCGATCTTCCAGCGGGCGATCCCGTCGAAGTCGTGCGCGAAGACCCGGTGAATCCAAAACTGCTTTATGCGGGCACGCATTTCGGAGTGTTCGCCTCCTTTGATCAAGGCGAACACTGGGTGCGCATTGGCGATGTCCCTTCGGTGCGTGTTGATGATATCCAGATTCATCCGCGCACATCAGATCTGGTCATCGCCACGCACGGACGAAGCATTGCCATTCTTGATGACAGCGTTCCGTTTCGCGAGTTCACTCCGGAAATCGCCGCGAAGCCGGCTCACTTGTTCAGTGTGCGTTCCGTTACTGCCAGATATCTGCAACCTGGATTTGTGGACTCGAACGGCAAAGGCGTTTATCGCGGTGAGAACCCGGCCGAGGGCGCATTGTTTACAGTTTGGGTGCGCGAATTTACGGGCGACGAAATCAAAATCGCTGTTACAACTGAAAGCGGTCAACCGGCGGCGAACCTAAAGGCTCCGGGCACGCCGGGCTTTACTCGTTTGAATTGGGATTTACGACCGACCAAAGATGTGAGGGTAGAATACGGCGGTGAAAAGCCGGAGCGACTTGTTCCCGCAGGCGATTACACCGCGGAGCTGACCTTCGGCAACACGAAGATGAAACAGACGTTTCATGTGGAGCTTGCCGAAGGGATCACGCCCCGGTGACGTTCGCGTCATGCCTGCGATTGGGATTACCGGCGGAATTTCTACGGGCAAAAGCACGTTCGTTGAATGTCTTCGCGAGCTTCTACCCGTCGCGATATTTTTCGATGCAGATGAGGCGGCTCATGCGCTCCTGGATCGGTCGGAGGTGAAAAAACAACTTCGCCGTGAATTTGGTACGCAAGTGTTTTCAGCCGCAGGCAACTTGAATCGAGCGAAGCTTCGGGCGATAGTGTTCGCCGACGCGACCAAAAAACGCGCGCTTGAGCAGATCCTTCATCCGCGG
>JBKPBJ010000306.1:0-10896 GCA_046726875.1 Verrucomicrobiota bacterium | reverse complement strand
GTCTTTCCGCCAAAAACTTCGTCGCCAGGTTTGAAGCTCGTGACATTCTTGCCAACCGCTTCGACGACGCCGGAGTAATCGACACCGACTGTTGTGTCCTTCGGTTTGCGCAATCCGCCCATCATCCGCGCCAACCACATCCCGCGCGTCAAATGTCCATCGACCGGGTTGACGGAAATGGCGCGAACTCTGACCAGGAGCTGACCGTCAGCCGGAGTGGGTTTTTCGACGTCCCGAAGTTTCAAATTATCAATACCGTATTCGCATTTGATGATCGCTTTCATCGGATTCGCCGGCACGGCAGTAGTTTTCCGATCGCAGTCATTCGCAGACGTCCAGTAGGCGACAAAGCCCCAAAGGAACAACGCCAAAAAAATCGTGCCCAGAGTCCATTTAACGACGCGCTTCCATCGCTTACCAGGGCGCTTTGCTTTGGGTTTATCGTTCATGATTCTTACTTCATTCCTTCTTCTTGTTAGTTGCATCAGCCTCAGCCTCGCTCGGTTTCTGACTGGGAAGGAGTCCGAGTTGTTGCATCATTGAAAGTTGATCAAATGCAGACCATTCCTCTTTTATTTTGCCGTTCACGATCCGCCAGATCGTAATCCCGGCCTGTTCCGCTTTCTTCCCGGTGGCGGGCAAGCCGTTACCCGTACCGGTGTTGGTGCCGCGCGCAATCCAATACACCGCAATCAGGTCACCGTCGGCGATCAACTTCTCGGGAACGATTGCAAGGTCTGGAAATGCCTGATGCCAGCCTTTCAAAGCCGCCTGGTCTTCCTCCAGGCTGATATCGCGATGGATGCCGTGATTGACGAAGTCTTTGGCGTAAAGTTGCTCGGCCAGCTCGAATCGTCCCCCGCTCAGGAGTTCCTCGAATGCGCGCTTCGCGAGTGCCTTATTTTGCTCCTGCAACGAGGATGCACAAGCGACGCCTGCAAGCAGGAATGAGCAACTGATAACAACAATAAGTATTTTCATAGGAGTTAATGTGAAGGTTTGGTGATAAAGACTTCTAATGCAGCGCATGCTCAGGGCGGTGAGGTGCCGTCGGTGTTCTGGATGGCTGTAACCCCTTAAACAAAAGCCAAAAACTGACCACGAGTTCAAAGATGGCCATCGGCGAATCGAAAATGTAGTCGTTCACGACTTTGTTGAAGGTGGGGAAAATGAGGTAGACGAAGGCGCAGAGCACACACCACGCGGATGCGATTACACCGAAGATCGACAATCCTTTAGGGATATAACCGGACTTGAGCCACAGCCACGCACAAACGGTCGCGGCCAAGCCGAAGAACGGCAAGCCGACGTAGTAATCGTCGAAGCTGCCGCCAAGCTGCAGGCGTGCGAGCACCTGCAAACGGTCCGGTTCGAAAACTTGCAAGTAATTCGCATCGCCGAGCAGTCGCAGCGCGGCCAGCATGTTGAGCGGCGCGACAAGCCACAACATCGCGAAGACGAGCCGGAACAATGCGCCTGCCAACGCCAGCCCACGATTAATTGACGCAAGGATGACGTAAAGCGCGGTGAGCAAAACGACCGAGCCGACCCCGTAGGCGACGAAGCATGTGAGCCCGAGTCGGAATTGGGTTTGATGCGCGAGAATGTTGCGCGCGGTGTCAACTGCGTTGCGCGGAACAATGAGTGGCTCGAGCAATACGTAGTTACCGAAAACGACGAGCACAAACGCGCAAATGCCGGCGATACCGACGACCTTTGCGGCCGTGCGTTGTGAATTGTCGATTGTGGCCATTGCCGTTTCCTTCCTCCGAGTCATCCCAGCGCTGGAGCAGGACCTGGACTGTGATTAGCCGGTTCTTGTTTTGTGGAATTCATGCTGTTTTCTAATCAATAATGATAGCGATTTTCCCGCGGGCGTGTCCCTCGCCGAAATAGCGCAGAGCTTCCGCGGTTTCGTTGAGACGGTAGGTTTTCTCCACGAACGGCTTCACCTTGCCTTCCGCCATCAGATCACTGAGAAACTTCAGGTCCGCCTGGTTGTTCGTGGTGGTGTACCTTTCAAACTTCTGGTCGGTGAAGCGTGACAAGAGGTTCACACCAAATGTACGGGCGATCCGCCACATCTGCCCTTGATGCGCTCCGGCGCTGCCAATTCCGGCGAGCACGCAGATGCCGCGAGGCTTCAAGATGCGGCGCCGTGCGGAGAACGAGTGATTGTTGACGTTGTCGAAAAGCAGGTCGTAGCGCTCCTCGCGTTTGGTGAAATCTTCTTTCGTGTAGTCGATGACGTAATCGGCGCCCAGCGTGCGCGCTAGCTCCACGTTGCGCGTGCTGACGACGGCTGTGACTTCCGTGTCGAACGCCTTCGCGATCTGCAACGCAAAGGTCCCGACGCCGCCAGATGCGCCGTTGATCAGGACTTTCTGGCCGGCGTGGATCTTCCCTGTGCGCAGTCCCTGCAGCGCGGTCAAGCCCGCCCAGCCAACCGCCCCGGCTTTCTCGAAGGTGACGCTGGCCGGCTTCAAAGCGATGCGGTCTTTGCGAACGCAAAGGTACTGCGCGACTGCGCCGCTCTTTGCGCCAAAGACTTCGTCGCCTGATTTGAACTCCGTGACATTCTTGCCGACAGCTTCAACAACGCCTGCGAAGTCGCGGCCGAAGCCGGTGAACTTTGGCTTTCGCAAACCGGACATCAACCGGAGGATCGACGGGCCGCGCACCAGGAAGCTGTCAATGAAGTTAAGTGAGGCCGCGCGAACTCTGATTAGAAGCTCGTTGTCCTTAGGCGTTGGCTTCTCGATTTCCTCCAACTTGAGGACGTCAGGTGAGCCGTATTCGCAGTACCGTATGGCTTTCATGGGATAAGTCGGCACGCCGGTTTTGGAATCGCAATCATTGGTCGACCTCCAATAGGCGATGAAACCTGCTAAGATCGATAACATCAAAGCGACCAAGACCACCCGAAGGCTCCACTTCAAAATCCGTTTGAGTTTCACGCCTAGCGAGATCGGTTCAAGCTCGTGCTAACGCGACCGGTTCCACCGGGACCTTTGCGCCTTTGATCAGCAGATAGAGCATGATCGCGAGCTCGCCGAAGAAGACCGGCTGCAAATATAGGAAGGCTTTGTCGTTGTAAGCGGGAAAGAATAACGCCGTCATGCTCAGAACCAGATAGCCGAAACAGTTGATCACGAGCCAAACGCCGATAGAGCGTGGCAAGAATCCGGAGCGGAAGACGAGAATGCCAAAAGGAAATAGCCAGACGCCCCAGAAGATCTCGGCGATCACGTTTCCCTGGCCATGCAGGCGAACAAACAGCATACCAAGAGCATCCAATTGCTCTTTGTCGAATACCGTAAGGAACTCGCCGCCGCGGAAAAGAATCCGAGCCCCGAGATTGTTCAGCTCATTTAAAAAGCCGACCGCGGCGGAAACGAGAACAAACCCAACCATCAACCCCGCCCACGTTTTGTTCACTTCGCCCAAGAGGCGGTAGAGCGCAATGGCGAGGCAGATGAAAAGAACCTGGCCAAACAACCCGGCAACGATTCCGAAACGGAAAAGGGTATCGTGAGCGATTACGTTGGCTGCCGTTGCGGTGGCGTTTCCCTGCACAATAAGTTTGTTGGGAATGTAGATGAGACTAAACGGTCCAGTGATTATCATCGACAGATACACAGCGCCGGCGATGCGTGCGGATTTCTTCAGTGGATGCATGGCTGTTCCTCCTTTGCTGGCCCGTTGAGGCCCCAATCGATCAGAGCGGCCCGCGATAACGGCGCAACCGGATTGCCGCCGCGATGAATGCCGCGGCGAATATCAGTCCAAGCCAGAGACCTGGCGTGCTCAGGTATGTGCCCGGGGTTAGTCGCGGGCAGTCTACGGAATGCATGTTAAAAG
Organism: Verrucomicrobiota bacterium; assembly: GCA_046726875.1. Lineage (GTDB taxonomy): Bacteria > Verrucomicrobiota > Verrucomicrobiia > Chthoniobacterales > UBA10450 > Udaeobacter. The sequence continues at coordinate 7,035 of JBKPBJ010000306.1, read as the reverse complement.
CGAAGGCGGTGGGCGCGAATCCCATCAACCGGTCTTTCAACATGGAGGCGAAATGCGAAGTGCCGAATGTGATCCTCTCGAAAAAGGCGATCGCGAGGAACGGCAAGACTGCCCAAAGAAAAGTTGCTCGACGAGCCCAGCCTGAAATCAACAGCGCCCAGCCATAGATCGGCGAGTGCCAAAGAGCAATCGCAGCCAATCCGTAGAGAAGAATGAAGGAATTCCGAAACAACGCGACATGCGTCCAGGTCGATCCCGGACTCATGCCGTGAGTTATGAGCAGGATGCTGGTCCAAAGCAGCATGACACACTGTGTCGCCACGACGATGGCGAACGTAACCAGTGGCAGAATTATCAAAGGAATTGTCGCCTTCGAGAGCAGTGTCGTGAGATCAGATACGGGCAGCGATTTCCAGAACAGAATGCTGCGATCGCGGCGTTCACCGTACAACGCGTCGAGACAATAGAACACGCCAACAATCAAAGATGTCAGTATCAGCATGATTGCCGCCATGTTATACGGCGCTTCGATCGCGGCTCGCGCTTTTGCAGGATCAAGCAACAAAACTGCGCGGCGGCGTTCCGGCAGACCGATCGTGCTGACAAGGAAACCGAATAACACAACGATTGCGACGATCATCGGCGCGACATAGATCGAACGGTTCTCCCACAGTTCCCGCTGCACCGACCAATAAAACGGCCGCGAGCTCCTGTATCCAGGGTCGCTGACCCCAACAGGTTGAGGCGTATTACTTGATGGAGTATTCATGGGCTTGGTTGATGTCTGACTTCTGACCGCGGACATCTGAATTGCTCATTACGGCCACAAACAGATCGGCTATGCTCGGACGCCGCACCTCGCCCAGCGCGACGAGTTGGTCGCGATCAACGCCATCGAAAAGCAGCACGCTGCGACCGAAGACCGGTCGTTCGTGCATGGGATTAAGAGAGCGCGCAGCAGCGAGGTGCTCGGGATTCACCATGACCTCGAGGTAACGCGAGTCGAATTCTTCCATGCTGCACTCGAACACGATTCGGCCGCGGTCGATGAACATGAGATCCGTCAAAACGTCCTGGACCTCTTCTACCTGATGTGTCGTCACGATGATCGTGCGACTGCGATCGAAGTAATCGTTGAGCAGCGAGTCGTAGAACTGTTTACGATATAGGATGTCCAGGCCAAGCGTCGGCTCATCGAGCACGAGCAATCGCGCGTCGATTGCCATCACGATCGCGAGATGCAGTTGCGCCACCATTCCCTTCGATAATTCCCTGACTTTGCTCGTGCGTTTGATCGTCGTTCTTACCAGAAAATTTTCCGCCTTGGCGCGATCGAATCGCGGGTGAACGCCGGCGATATAATCGAGCAACTGTGAGACGCGAATCCAGCGCGGCAACACCGCCACATCGGCAATGAAGGAGACGTCCCGCATGAGCTTGTCCCGGTTCGTCCACGGGTCGCAATCGAGCACTTTCAATTCTCCCTCGTACGATGTTAGGCCAAGAATTGCATTGAGCGCAGTTGTCTTGCCCGCGCCATTCGGACCGATAATCCCGAGAATGCGCCCTTCTTCGACATGCAAATCGAGCCCGTCCAGTGCTACAGTCGTGCCGAACGTTTTGCGAAGACCGCGTGCTTCTATGGTCGCCATAGGCTTAACGTTTTTTCGACGAGCGGCGCGCCGCTGCGGCATCCAGTTCTCTTTGTGTGAGACCGAGCCTCTCGATCTTTTCCGCGACCCGCGGCCATTCGTCGGTTAGAAATTTCTGGCGTTCGCCTTTCAGCAACTGATCACGCGCACCCGGTTTGACGAACATACCGAGGCCGCGCTTCATCTCGACCAGGTCCTCATCGACTAATTGCTGATAAGCCTTCAGCACGGTAAGCGGATTGACCCGGAACTCAGCTGCGACCGTGCGCACCGACGGCAGCGGATCGCCTTCATTGAGCACGCCATCGAGGATCATATGCACACCACGATCACGAAGCTGCCGATAAATTGGCTGATTATCGTTCCATTCACGATTCATCCTGTGCTCCAAACTCCCTCGGCGACAAAGCTGCGAGCTGCCCCTGTGATAGCTTGCTCTGTCTCATATAGTGATATAGATAACTATAACACCAGAGCACATGCAAGCTTTTTTTGGGAAATTTTTCGGAGCGGGTTTACGGGCCTGAAATAGGGCCGGCCATGACGATAGTCAGCCTCACTTTGCCAACGCCTTACCGGGTGAATAATCCGTCAGATACAACGTGCGATCCTGTCCCTCACCAACGAGCAGTCCGTACATTTCGCCCGTCTCCCTTTTAATCCTAATCCATTCCTGATCGTGCAGGAATTTCTCCCAACGATCGGTCATGATTTCCCGGTCAGGCCATTCAAGCAGATAGATGAACTCGGTTCGATTGTCCTTTTTCGATTCCCAGGTGGCAACTATCTTGAAGTCATACTTCGCCATGATGCGCATCGCCCGATCTCGAAATCGGTCATGAAACGCTTTTTTATTGCTATCAAATATTTGGTAGATCCGTAGCTGATGAATGACACTTTGTTGTTCGCCGGCCCGTGATAATGAACGCTGCGGAACAATGACGCCGACGGTCAGTATCAGGGTTAAGACAATTAGCAGTCTGTATTTATGTGCTGCAGGACTATGGATCATAGCTTCTTTTCGTTGAAGCTTCCGAGGTTGGCTGTAATGCCCGCAATAACGTGCACGTAGTGGCCGCGAAAAATGGTCGGCGACCATTTGTTCATCGCGATCTAGCGTACCATTCTGAACTGCCTAATCAGATGCGCTCCCTGTAGGGCATGATTTTATTTGGACTCTGTTTTAGGTAAGGGCAGGGAAGCTTGCCCGAAGACATAGCGCCAGCCGGTTGGAGTGCGGACATAGGTGTCGCTAAACCATAGTTTGTAATCGGCTGGTTTGCCTCCCTGCACCGCCTTGATCCAAAGCAGAGCAGTCACGACTGCCGTGTCGCCCCACACTCTGACTTTCTGTGTTCCAGGTTCCTCGTCCTGACGTTCGTAGGTGACTTCCTTCTTTCGAGCTGATTCAATCAAATCGGCTTTGCTAGAGACTTTGCCGCGCCCGTTCACCAGGACGAAGTCGTCGGCTAAAATCTGATCCATTGTAGCAGCATCATTGGATTTAACTGCGGCCTGATATTTCGTATCCAAGGCGGTCACAGTCTTTGCGTCTTCCTCTGAAGAGGCATTCAGGTCAGTCGCGGTGCCCAACGAGAACGCGCCTATCATCATGATCAGCTTTCCATATGCCGACAGCACTTGGATGAGATCGCGCCTAGAGATTGTAAGCCAGCTTGTGGCTAGGTTGATACAGCTGGATGTCATCCGCGCCGGGGACGATCAGCATGATGACGCGGCCATATTCAGTTTGCTCGATCGGACCTCGGAACTGAGCTCCTTTCGACCGCAACTCGCCGACGGTCGCCTCAATGTCATCGCACATCAACGCGATCGCGTGGTGACGCGGATGATCGTACGTTTGGCCTTGCCACACGCCGTGCGTCGGGTGCACGCCCATCTCGCTTGGTCCCGATTTAAAAATGAGCCAATTGTCACCGAAATCCTCGGCCACGTACTTCCACCCGAGCACGTCACGCAAAAACGCCCGCGTTGCGTTCGCGTCGTCGGAATAAATCAACGTATGAATTGAGGTGATCATGTTGTCACCAATTTCCTGTTGCTCCTACCGGGAGCAAGCAAAATACAGATCAAATCCAAGTTCGCAGGCATAAAGGCAGGTCCGACGCGGTGATCGCAGCATAGTCTTTGCAAACGCTCCTGGTTAGATCATGCTTTCTTGTTCAGCCAACTTCACTAGCGTGAATAAGGCGTGATTCACCGGCACAGGGATGCCAAGCTCCGCCCCTCGACGGGCGATGTAGCCGTTGAGTGCATCGATTTCCGTCGGCCGGCCGCGATTTAAATCCTGAGCGGTTGAAGAAAACGCGTCGGCCATTTGCGTCGCGATCTCCATCGCCGCTGCCATTCCGGACTGGCGATCATGGACGCCCGGCGAAACGACGCCAGCCGCGCGAGCCACGGCCAGCACTTCGTCGACAACGTTCTGCATCAATTGTTTTGCATCGAGGTTTTGCGCAATTTCACCATAACGCGCGTGTCCCAATGCAGAGATCGCGTTCAGCGCGCAGTTGCGCAAAAGCTTCAGCCATAACTCGCCCTCGATGTTGTCCGAGATTCGGCATGGAATACCGGCGCGAACGAAAAGATCTGTCAGGTGCGTTGTTCGTTCGGACGGCGGTCCGATGATCAAATCACCACGTGCGAGATGTTTCACGCGACCGGATTCGGGCATCGATACCGCAATATAAACGGCGGCCGGTACGGCTATGACATTCGTAGCGGCGCGAACTTGATCCGCATTATCGACGCCGTTTTGCAAACAAACGACGGTCGCGTCAGGCCTAACGAATGATGCCATTTGGGCCGCGGCTGCTGACGTATCGTTTGCTTTGACGCAAAAGAGAATCAGGGAGCAATCCCCAACGGCGCTGATATCGATCGTGGCCTTGACCGCGATTCGCTCCCGCCCGTGCGATTTGTCGAGAACCAGACCATTCGAATTAACTGCCTCAGCGAAATGTTTTCGCCCGATGAAAACAGTCGGCGCGCCCGCCCGGGCAAACATTCCTCCGAAATATCCACCCACGGCGCCGGCGCCTACAACTGCAATTCGTGGCCATTCTCGATGTTCATTCATTTCCGGACCGTTTCGGTGGCGGTGCGACGTCGATTAAGTTGTAGGTCGCATACGCCGTCGGCTTGCCGACTCTGGCGATGATTCCATCCACGACACGGACAAAGGCGTCTGCGTGCCAGTGCTTGCGGGTGTCCCACCATTGACGCACGCCTTGATAAGCAAGGAAGTCTGTCATCGTCCGTTCGATTTCATCCCACAACTCACGAGAAAGTATGCCTTCGCGATGGGAATAATACATTCCTTCGAAGTTCTTGAAGAAGCGATTCTCGAACGCGCTAAATCGCAGCTTCGAGACGGGGTCAAGCTCATTGAACGCGTGCACGCCGTGAAGAAAGATTGCTGCGAACTCCGCGTCTTCGTGCAAGGCCTTTGTCAGATCGCTCCATTGCACAGTGAGAGCATTCACCGCCGCCTGGCGGCGTTCCCTGGTCTGCTCGCGAAGCTGGATCGCGAAATAGATAATAGAAGGAACTCCGATAGCGACCGCAGCCAATTGCCCGATCGCTGTTAACATTGCCCAGTTCATTGAAAAGTGTTTCGATTTAAGTGAAAGCTGACGCTGTTCAGGCCCGCCAGCCTAACAAAGGCAATCGGCTATTGTTTCCCAGAAGGAGTGGACGCGGAAGCGGTCAAATCAGAATTCCACATGTCGGCGGCGCATTTCCAATTTCCGTCAGCTTGTTTTTTCCAGACCTCAAGATATTTGCCCCGGTCGTTGAACGGTTTGCCGGTGGCATCGTTGATACTGAACTCGTACGTCCCGCTCACGTGGGCCATGTCGCCAGACTTTGACGCTTCCACTCTGGCCGGTTTCCAGCTAAACGCGAAACCGGGGCTTGCCAGTAGATCTTGCCATAGCTTCCGGATCGCTCCTTTCGTTGTTGCGCTCGGCCCATTTGGAGGGAGCACAACCGCGTCATCAGAATAATACGCGACGGTTTGCTCGAGATCTTTAGCTGCCGCGGCTTTCGACCATTGCCCATCGAGATCACGAAGTTTTTGCTCCACTGGCTGCGTATTGCTCGCCTTTTCCGACGGTAAACCGGCAGTGGATTGTGCCGGAATTGAACCCGGCTCGCTCTTTGTAAGCATGGCTGCTCGCTTGGGGAACAAGAGTTGGTAAGCAGAAAGACCGAAGGCAATAACTGCCACGCCGATAATAAACTGCGCAAACTTGCGACGGCTCCAATAGGGGATGACCTCATCAGGCGAAAGATCTTCCGTCCGCTTCAATCCCTCCGGCGTCATTTCAAAAGCCCAGGAAATGAACAGAGCCACGGCGAATCCAAGCGCGAGTAGTACCACGAATGCTGTGATGATCGATTCTGGTGCGTCGACCAGTGGCAAAAGAACTGATGCGATTTCAAGCAGCAGCCACGCCACGACCGCATAAGTCAGTGCGACCCTGAACACGTTGCGCCGCCTGAGCTCGGAAAATAAAGAAGGCTTTGAGTTCATGACGCTGCGGGTAAACCAAGTTTGACGAGCAAGTTCTTGTAACGAGCATCATCGCGCAAGCCGCGTAACAACGGATCTACCAAAAGGCCGAGCATCCCGGCGTCGCGATCATCAAACGAGATTTGCAACCAATCGAAAGCTTTGTCTTTCTCGCCACGGACGGCGTAGACCTCAGCGATTTGATACGCAAACCCTTCTCGGGCCTTGGCCATTAGGTCGGCCAGGGCCGCGTCGGCGGCCTGACGATCTCCCACCAAATATTGCGCGATCGCGAGCTCGAAACGGCGATAACCTTCGTCGGGTTCCAGTTGAGCTTCACGCAAGGCCCCCTGGCCGTCACCGCGCTGGGCAGCGATGAGTACCTGCCATCGATGATTGGAAGCACCGGTCGGCTGCAACTCAGCGGCCTTACGTGCAGCTGCGTCTGCCTCCTCCAGCTTTCCGGCATAGAAAAGAACCCGAGCCAGATTGCCTTGGGTTACAGTAGATAGAGGGTCGAGTTCCACGGCCTCGCGTGCCTGTCGCTCCGCTTCACCGAATCGTCCTAAATAAACGATTAGTCGGGCCAGCAAATCGTTAGCGGTAGGATTTGTTGGAGAAAGTTCTTTGGCGCGCTTTAACTCGCTCAGGCCTTCGAGAAACTTCCATTCGGTAAAAAAGCGGACCCAACCGAGGGCTGCGCGCGCCTCGGCCAGCGCGGGCGCAATCGCGACCGCTTTCTCCGCATCGCTTCGTGCTTTTGGATACATGGTTGGGCGTTGGCCGGTGAGATCCCCCAAAAAAGTCCAGGCTTCGGCCCGTTCGGCGTAGGCCAGGGCATAATCC